>JANMDL010000948.1:0-10601 GCA_031376295.1 Chitinophagales bacterium | reverse complement strand
AGGCCGCAAAGGATGGTGAGGCATACAGCCACTACTATGTATATCTTTCCATTGCTGCGCATGGTATCTGCCATTTCCGGCCCTGCTGATTGTGCGGTAAGCAGTAAGGGCGAAAATGCGCATAAAAGCGCAGCGATAAATTTATACCTTGTCATTTAATAAGTTTTTATCTGCCAGTAATTGCAATCTTACTTTAAGCGAAGCTATCCATCTACCCAGTAATGTCCAGCCGATAACAGCGGGGTAAAATACCATGCGCATGCTGTTGTCCATATCATTCCTGTCGAGTGCAGGGTTACCACTGTCGCTGCCCGGTGCGCCTGGGTGCAGGCTGCCCACTAAGCGGGGGATAATCCAGATAGAAGGAAACAGCATGGCAAAAGCGAAAATATTATACACTGCACCAATCCTGGCCCTTTTGTCAACATCGGTTAATGAACCCCGCAGCACAAAATACGCCCCGTAAATCAACAGTGCTATAGCGGCCCCTATCAGTTTGGGTTCTTTTAATACAGTGCCGAACGACTGGCCCTGCTGTGTAACCCAGGTAACCGATACCCACAAAGCGCCGGTGGCATACCCAAGAATACCTAAAAAAGAGCCGACAGCCGCAAAATGCCGGGCATAAATATCGTTACGGTAGTTAAAGCCCATCAGGTATTTGATGCTGTACCAGAAGCTGATGCCAAAAAGGATCATCATGGCAAACCACATACACACAGGAAAGTAAAGATTGCGGATGGTTTCATTAAGGATAAACAAGCGTGGCACAGGCCATAAAAAACCCGCCCAAATGGTATACACCAGCAAGGCAAATGAAACTATTTTCCACCAGTTTTTTTTCAAAATAACCAGCTATTTGTTGAGTGGGGCAAAGTTAGGGTAAACAGCAGCATTAAACAAGGATGCATTTAAAATTGTCGTTCTGTATGATACGGAAGGTTTCCCCGAATGGAAAAGGCAGGAATCCGGGGCGCCGGAAAGGTTGTTGAATGGAAAAAGGGGATTGGGAACGCCGGAAAGGGTTTGAAGTAAATCACCTAATCAGCATCAATTGGCAACTGTTCAAGCAGTTTATAAAGGTCTTTTGATTGCTGCTTATAAATACGCTTAAAAAAATACAGGATGCTGCCCCTGCAATAGTCTGTGCCGTTTTGCCCGGCGCAGGGTACGCAGGCATCCGGGTTTACAAAAATAAAGTGTCCAATCCTCACCCTGTCGCCGCCAATATTGGGTGCCATGCAGGATGAACTCAGATAAATGCTGTCGCTGAAGTTGCGGCAGTATGCCGAATCATTTTCAGTATAAATTTCAAAGCGCATTGCTGGGTACCAGGCTTTTGCAGTATCTGATGCCGGTACGGGCTGTGTACGCCGGAAGGTAATGGTAGCAATGGGCAGTACTTTCCGTTTATCAGTAGTATCACTCATTACTTCAAAATGATATTTCCATTGGTTTGCCAACCTGTTTTTGGCAGTTCCGGCAGGCATCCTGAAAATTCTTCCTTTTGGGGCTGGTGTAGGCTGGCAAAAGGCGATTGCGGTAAGCAGGGTAAGGATGGTTGAAAGTGATAGTTGTTTCATTTGTTTTGTTAAATAATTAAGGCAACATTACTGCAACCTGCTGAGTATTTTTGTCATTTTTGCTGAATTATTTACATCTATGATGGTATAGGTAAACTTATCACCACTTTTTTTTACCACCAGCATACTGTACAAATCGGCAGAAAGTGTATCTAACTTTTTTTGAGATATATGAGACATGGCAAGAATTTGAGGTCTTTTTTTGTAGCATCCTGTATCGCCAAAAAAGTTATACCTGTTAAGAATAACTGTATCCATCTTGCTTAATTCATCATCAATACAGCCGCAGCGGAAACAGCTGAGTACGATAGCCGGCTTTTCGGCAGCCAGGTAGTTTAAGTTCGCAAATGATTTGCGCTCCGGTTCGCTTTTGCAGCTGTACAAAAGCGCAATAAGCAGTGCAATATTGCTAATGAATTTCATACCGTATGAGTTCGTTTAGTTTTATTGTGAAAAATTAAATATTATTGCCGCTGCTGTGTACAAGGGGAATAATGTTATAAGGTATGGTATCATGGTAAAGCGGCAGTAAGTTTTTTGAATAAACAGTATAGGCATACTGATCAGGTGATACAATCTCTTTTTTTGCCAAACGGGAAAGCAGTACCACATAATCATTTAATACTGTTATACTGTTATTGGTATTGTTTTTAGCCATGTATTGTCTTTCATAGCCAATGTCAGAAAGCCTGCTTTCATCATAGGGAGTAAAATGAATGCTGGCTATTTTGCCTGCGGCCAGGCAGTTGCCATTCATGTCAATTTTATACACAGAATCTAGCAATGGATAAGCGTAGTATATGAAATTACTGTCATCAGTACTGAAAGCCAGGCTTCTTTCTGCCAGGTATTTCTTTTTCACTGCCGGGTGGGTATACCTGCCCAACAACTTTATACTGTTGCTACTGTCAGTATATAAAAACATGGTGGTATCATAATAGTTTTTATGCTTAGAAGCCCAAAGCCCGTAATTATAAAGGAAAGAATACTGCCCCACGGCAATTTTATACGGTTTCCGGATTCCCCTTCTTTCACTAAAATATTTACTGTCGTTTATTTTTTCTGTATTATCTGGCAGGCTTTTATTGTACAGGGTGTCTTTATCATTAAATATGTTAACACAATAATTTTTGTACAGGGGAAAAGTATAGATACTTCCTGAAAATTGAGCGTACATGGGTTTGGATTCCTTATTGGTATATATCTTTTTAACCGAAGTGAAATTTGTATCCGTGATATATGCTGTTTCGGTAGTTACTGAATCAGTTGTTATCAGTACAAAATGATTCTTACACATAGTTAAAAACCTGAGTTTGCCATATTCATCTTGTAAAAAAGCCTGTATCAGCTTATTGGATGCCAACTCCTTTACAGCAGGCTTTGCAAGGGCAGGTAAAGCAATAGTTACCTGCGGCTCCTCTTTTTTTTCAGCAGGGCAGGATGTAAGTATTAAGGCAGGCAATAACAATAACCAGAGCGGATGTTTCATATTGTTTTAAAAAGGCAAGCTACAACCTTTAACTCATTCACAGGCTGTGGCTTGCCGTATAAATCTATGTAATTAATTAATGTATTTCTATGGCAAAAAGCACATTGTCTTGCGAAAATGGCAGCTTCCTGTTCTTTTGCAACACCAGCATTTTGTCGTTATTTAATAAATACCCTTTGGGCTTCAGTTCAATTATCTGGGTTACCATACCCAGATTGTCTGTAAATAAACCGGGAAACATCTGCCTGGCCTCTGGTTGTTGAAAAAAATCAGCAATTTTATCCTGGGCAATGGCAGTTCTTAAAGATGGAAGCAACTGTTCAAGGTACTGCAGGGTTTCCAATTCATTTTTCCGCTGTATGGAGCAGGTTGTTCCGGCACCCTCACAATACACGTAAGAACCTGTGGGTATTCCTGTAGCGGGGTTATAGGTAAAATCAGTCCGAAAATCCAGTGTGTTGGTTTGATCTGCCGTACTGCACCCCGCAAAAATCACACTGGTAAGGCAGATAAAAATTGTCTTTTTCATTATAAATTGTGTTTTTGTTGACCCTACTCTCTTTTTTTTAGCCGTTTGTTCGGGTTCTTCCGGCTGCTTCGTTATGATTTCTTTTCTTTTGTGTATCTATAGGCAAAAGGTTTAAATGGGTTAAAAATAGTTTTATCGTCTGGTTCAACATATTAGTTCATGCGCAAATTTTACATAGTAGCTTATCTTGAGTGCAATTTATGACCAGTATTGCTCTCAAAAAACAGGAAAAATCCTGTTTTTTATTCCGCCAAAAAGCGTTATACTGTTGTAATTCCTATAATGAGAAAAATTGCACAAGCAGGTTGACAGTATACAGGTAACAGTTGACAGTAAGTCCGCCTCACCACCATCACCCTATCAGTTAACCTGCTCCGCTTCTAAGGAATCAGCACATTGGCATATTAGCATATCAGCACATTATGCCCACCTCCATCATCCTATCAGTTAACCTGCTCCGCTTCTAAGGAATCAGCACATTGGCCTATTATCACATTAGCACATTGCTCTCAGCAAGCTCCGAAAACAGATACTCCTTCTTCACCCTCCGCCCCGGTTCGTATCCGCACGAACCGGAAAATTAAAACCGCCGCCTGCTGGTTCGTGAAGACACGAACCAGGGCGCAGGAGTGGCATGTCTATCCAGCTGTGTATAAAGCAGCTGGTAAAGGCTGTGGCGTAAAAAACCCGGCTTTGCAGTTGTGCACCGCACCAACACGCAAAACCGGGAAGTATTATCTGTTAACCTGCCTGTATGCCATAAGCCTGGCAATGGAGCGTAGCAGGTGGTTATATTTTACACAGCAGGTAGTGTATCGCCTGTTTTTGCACCGGCTGCATTACTTGTTCTGCCTGCCAGTAATAGATTGTACTGGTCAATCAATGCATTCAGCTCGCTTATAGCTTTAGGAAAAGGGTCTGCGTTTTTTGCCACTGTAGCCTGGGCAGCCAGCATATCCCGCAGGGCATAGTACAATACATTGGCTTCGGTTCTTTTATCCTTAATGGTATTGGGGTTGCTGCCACCCAGCTCCACCGTTCTTTCAATGTACTTTTGTGCCAGCAGGTCGTTGGCGGTTTTCAGCTCCGTTACCCAATCAGTTAACTGAAGCAGGCCAATGGCCGAAGTAAATTGGTGCTTCTCTGTAAAATCGGTAACCATGCTGGTAATAATGGCCGTTTCGGCAGGCAGGCTGGCCGTGGCCACGCTGGTAGCCGTGCCATACACTTTCAACTGGCCCATCAGCACATCAGCCGCTTGTTTTTTTGCTTCATCAAAATGGTTGGTGCAGGCATCTATGTATTTGAAAATACCCGCAATGGCCGTATCCCTGCGTGCATCCAATGCCTCAATAATTGGAGTGATGTTGCTGCCCTGGTCGGTTTTAAAAAGGCCTTCTATTTCCTTAAGCACCCCATCAAAAGCATCGTACTCGGGTTGCACTTTAAGGGTGGCGGGGTTGTTAAGAGAAACGATGGATAAAAAATTCCGGGAAAACTGAATGTACTCGGGGTTGCGGAGTCTCAGAATGTCAATAGCTTGTATCATATTCATAAAATTTAGACCTCAAAAATGTATGTTTTTTTAAAAACTACAAAAAACCAACCCTCAAAATTGTATGAAAATTTTGTTAAAAATCGTACTGCTTTACAGAAAGTTCCCTGAGCAAAAAAAGTAAGATTCTGGAACACCAGAAAGCTCCCTGAACTAAAAAAGCAGGATTCTGGAATGCCAGAAAGTTCCCTGAACAAAAAAAGTAAGATTCTGGAATGCCAGAAAGCTCCCTGAATTAAAAAAGCAGGATTCTGGAATACCAGAAAGCTTCGGGAACGAAAAAAGGGTGGTTCTGGAATACCAGAAAGCTTCGGGAACTAAAAAAGCAAGATTCTGGAATACCAGAAAGCTCCCTGAATTAAAAAAGCAGGATTCTGGAATGCCAGAAAGCTCCCTGAATTAAAAAAGCAGGATTCTGGAATACCCGAAAGCTTCGGGAACGAAAAAAGGGTGGTTCTGGAATACCAGAAAGCTTCGGAAACAAAAAAAGGTTGATTCTGGAATAACAGAAAGCTCCGGGAACGAAAAAAGGAAGATTCTGGAATAACAGAAAGCTCCAGAAACAAAATAGGCTGGATTCTGGGACACGAGAAAGCTTCGGGAACGAAAAAATTAGCCATTAGCATAAAACAACTGCTCCGGCGGGTAAAAACAAAGCAATTTTGCAATTGCGCCACCGTTAGCAGCTAAAAAAGTTGGATTGTATAAAAATATTTGTACCTTGTTGCTGCTGCCGCCTAAACCAGTAGTTGCGATAGCCTTGAATACCAATATTTCCTATATTTTTTTAATGAATTGAAAAAGGGTGTTTTTCCTGTTTTTTATTCTGTGTGTATGGGGTAGGTTTGTGAGAGGAGTTGTATTTGCGACACTGAAATTTTGGAAACAATCCCAACAGTGGCGTCGGGACAGGTTCAAAAAACGACATATAAAACAATTAATAATCAACTAGTTAGAAATTGGAGCTGCCGGAAGGGATGTCCTACAATACTAATGTTGGCAGCAATTATAAAGCAGTTCACTAAATTCAAACATATTTATGACTTATAAAGTTTTTATTTCCAGTCGGAATAAAGATAACCTCTTCATTAACGGCTTAGAAGGAAGTTCTTTAACCGACATAAGACTTTTCTTAAAAAAAGAACTTGAAAAAGAAGAGTTGTTCGGTGAAAAATTTCTTGAGATTATTATTAATGAAACGTTTGATAGTGATACTACCAACGATAGTTATAGTGAGTGCTTGAAGCAAATAGAAGAAGCACACTATACTATTGCATTATTAAACGGTAGTTCTGGTTGGGCAGCACCCTCAATTGAAATTGGAATTTGCCATGCAGAATTAGCCAAAGCCTTTGAAGTATCTCCAAAAATTGTTTCAGTCATTGATTTAACCGACTACTTTAATTATTCTACAACGGACACTCTGCAAGAGAAAAGAGACGAAGCATTTAACGAATTTATTCAAAAACATAATCGCTTCAACAATCCATTAAAGATACCCAAAAACGAGTTAAGTGAGGAGACCTTGAAAACTTACTTACTTGAAAAAATTAAGAACATTATTTCTAAATCATTAGAAAAAAGAGTAGAAGCATCAAACTATTCATTTAAACTAAATCCAGACACTCAAAAATTGTTAGAATGGAAAGGATTAAGCTTTGAAAGTCTTGATAAAGAAATTACTAATCTTTTATCAAAGGTTGTAAAGAAAGATTATGCAGACGTGATAACAGTTACAAAATCTATTCCTGCAAACATGTCAACAAGTGAAGCACTTAACTTTAGTGGGAGAAGTTTTTCAAACGACCAAGATACTATTCAAGAAAAGAAAAATAAACGTTTTAAAAAAGGACCAATTCATTTTGTCGGTGTGTACGGTAATGTAACAGAAAATCAAATTAAAGCACTCATCGGCAACCCAGATATTGCGACTATAAAAGGAGAGTTTGGCTATTATGTTTGGGAACGTGATTTAAATATTCAGATGATATTTTTATCAAAATGTGCGACTGCTGAAACAACAATCATGAACTACTATGCATTCAAGATTTGGTGCGACGCAAATGGATTGAGTGAAGTAATTATTAAAAGAGCAGAAGCGAGATATATTATAGTGCAAGCCTTTAATAAAGCGAAAGCTCACTTGATAGAATAACTGCTGCCAACATCATGGGTATTGCTGCAAGTGTGGCAGGACGTTGTAAGCATCGGCTGTAGTTCACTATCAGCAGCGGTTTCGGCGGACGGAATTCTGTTGGGCTTTTAGTTTTTATCTTGTACTTTTAAATCATTATTGAGCAGCGGTTCCGGGCAGGACAATCAACAATGCCCTGCCTGCACAAAGCCCTGTTCGTTGGCTGTAATGCAATCGCCGCAGTCTACTAATTAATAAATATAACCAAAACCTAAAATCAATTTTATGACAAACGACAATTTTGATTTAGTTAAAAAACTATTAGACCTTCCATGGTATAATTTGATATTAATTTCGCTACTAATAATTCCAATATTTATTGGTGCTTGGACTGTAGTATTGACTACATTTAATCTTGCTGTTACTGACAAGCAAAAGAAATATTTTGCCTTGAGTTTTGTTATTATATATATCGTGGGTCTAACTATCGGAAAAATTGGTCACGATAAAGAAGAAATTAGTAAGCTAAATAAAACTGTTGAAACTCTTAAAGCTGATCTGAAAACAAATGGCGGTTTAATGGGCTTTAAGAGAATTAGAGAAAGACACCCAAGTTACAATGAAGAAATGCTTTATAAAATAGCTGATTTATATCCAACAATATTGGGTGTGACGCCAATCGCAAATGCGACTGACCCCAAACTAAGAGATGCCGAAGACCCATTTGGATTGATTTTGAGAGAAGCAAAATAATGCACTACAGCCAACAATTAAAGCTTCGTTGGGTGCGTAGCGCCAACAATGAAGCTTAGTGTTGAACGGAACCGGTAAATTATCAGTGTGTGGTGTTTTGTCATGGAGTTGTCGTTACCCCGGCTGGTGTTTACAAAGGTAATATTGAGTGTTGTTTTTTAAAAACAGCCATACCCCACATGGCGCAAGCTTATCCCGAATTAAAAAGTAGTTACTGGCGCAAGCGTCCGCTTGTGCCTTTCAATAAATCTCCCTCAAGCAACCCCAACTTGAGAATTATAAAAACTTGTTATGGTATTTATTGAAAGCAACAGGTGTATAATGTGTTGGCACAAGCGGACGCTTGCGCCAGTTTAAAAAAAATCGAACTTTGTAATAATCGTACTTGACAGGTTTTTAGCTTTACGCAATTTGTTTTCTAACCGCAGTTTCCCACCGGATAGTCTTTAGCGTGTTGTAGATTGTATTGGCGGAAACAAATCGGCGAAAGAAATTTATTTCTTACCAGTAATAGCCGCCAGTAAATCGCTATTCTGTTGCTTTAAATACTCAACCTCCGCTTTGTACTGCTCCAATGCCGCTTTGTACCCATCATCACTTACCACTGTTTGGTGTTCGATATATCCTGATTGTTCTTGATTATGATTGTGGTATTGGTTGATTACTCTGGCCAAATCCATATCAATTATCTTGCTTACGCTCACTTCCAGCACGTCGGCCATTTTTATCAGTTCTGTAAGGGTAAAATCACCTTCACCGTTCTCTTTTCGGTTGTAGGTACTTTGGCTGATGCCCATTTTATCGGCCATGTATTCCTCCGAATAGTTTTTAGTTTCCCTGATGGTTTTAATATTGGTTATCACCTTTTCTTTTACAGCATCCATGTTTTAAGTTTTAATAAGTTGCCCAAATATCCTGCAAATAA
This sequence comes from Chitinophagales bacterium, assembly GCA_031376295.1. Classification (GTDB taxonomy): domain Bacteria; phylum Bacteroidota; class Bacteroidia; order Chitinophagales; family Chitinophagaceae; genus Ferruginibacter. The sequence continues at coordinate 1,633 of JANMDL010000948.1, read as the reverse complement.
CCCATATTTTGGGCCGTTACTGCAATATAAAGTAAATATTTTGAGCCATCAAAATTACACTATATGGATAGCAAACAGCAAGCCGCCAAAATACGGGAGCAGCTAAAGGAAATAAAAGAAATAGCCGGAAAGAATGGCCGCCTGTACGATACCGTAGAAAAGCAGAAAAAAGCCATTGATTATTACGAGCAGGTTATTGAAGTACAAAAGGAAACCATCATCCTGCAAAGGCGGCAGTTAGCGCTGCAGGCAGGTGTATTTACAAGGGTTTTTGCCTACATGCAGGGCTTGGAGCAGCAGATGCAGGCAACTTTGCAGGCGGTGGAGCAAATACCCTCTTAGCCCCGGGTGGCTCCTCCACCCCGCCGCCTGCTGTTTGGTGAGGACACCACAACTGTTCGGAAGATTTTAGCAGTTGAAAAACAGGCAAATAACAGAAAGCAGCATAACCTTTAAACACCCTTCGCTTCCTATTCAGAAAAGGTTTACGAAGGATGGGCCTCAGGAAAAATTGCAGCTTGCCCCGACTTTCGTTGGGGTTAAGAAAATTTCAATGACTGGTGTAAAAATGAAATTAATGGTATTGTTGCCAGGCTTTATTCTTAGCCGGTAAGTCGCACTATTGCCCGGCAATATTCAACTGCTGGAGCTAATTTGGGCAAAGCATATTTATTTTTCTGTTTGATTGCCCGATTACAATTCATTTTAGCCAGACAGGGAAATTTTTAGCTTTTTTTCCTGCAGCCCTTGATTTTTGGTGCTTTTCATCAAGGAAAAGCACAGAAAACGACCAGCAGAGCCTCCCGAATTATCCAAGCAAACACAAAATATAAATCGTTAATACAAATCTTCCGAACACTTATGGTGAGGACAGTAACCAGGGCGGAGGTATGGAAATTAGCCCCGCCGCCTGCTGTCTGGTGAGGATAGTAACCAGGGCGCTGGGTTTCACGTTGCGCCGGGGTTTTCGCTGAATGCACTGCAACCCTGCATAAACCAACTGCGAAACCCAGGCGGCCAATACACTCCGAAGCTAAACGGACACACTCATCCACGCAGCGGGGTTTCAAGGTTAGTAAATACTTAGTCGAAGTCCATCAGGTGAAAACCCCGCTGGAACGGGATGTTCGATAAGCCATCCGCAATGTCCTGCCGTGTAGTGCATACTATTTGCAGGTTTACACGGGCAGACATTGCGGCGAAGTAGCACACACATCCAAACACCAGGGTTTCACAGTTAGTGTATACTCATGTAAAGTACATCAGGTGAAAACCCCGCTGGAACCCATGAAACCATCCACAATCTCCTGCCGGTGAGCTACTTCTAATTGAAAATTTAAACGGGCAGACATTGCGGCGAAGTGGCATAAGCTGCAACAGAAATTGTATGCCTTGATGTGTTTTCTACTTAGGGAGTATAGCAAAGGGCGCAAAAAGGGAATATGACAGTTTACAGTTGACGGTTTGCAGGGCTGAGCGAAGATAGTTTACCGATAGGTGCAGGTCAACTCAAATGCTGCATACACTAAAAATACCCAATACCTAATTCCTAATACTACCGCCAACGAAAAACACTACCGCTCAACGCCCATCGCTTCCCCTCACCAAACATTCCTCGGGCAGCTATCCTCAT
>JANMDL010000924.1:0-10438 GCA_031376295.1 Chitinophagales bacterium | reverse complement strand
ATGAGGATGCGGTAATTATTGACCACCAGGTACACAGTTCTGTGCAAACTGGAGTGCAGCTGGTAAAAGCAAGGGGGGTGTATACCGAGCTGCTGCGGCACAACCGAATGGACGCTTTGGAACAAAGAGTTAAGATACTTCGTGCCAAACACAAAAAGATCTGGTACCTGGCGGATGGCATTTATTCAATGTTTGGGGATACCTGCCCGGTAGATGATGTGTATTCACTTATGGATAAATACCCAGAACTTCATTTTTATGTTGATGATGCCCATGGTATGAGTATTTATGGTAAGCATGGAAGAGGCTTTGTGCTTAACAACCGTCATTTTCATCCACGGATGGTAATGGGTACTTCCCTTAATAAAGCATTTGCCTCTGGTGGTGGTGTCATGCTTTTCCCTAGTGCTGAACTTGCCAAAAAAGTCCGCATTTGCGGAGGGCCACTTATTACTTCTGGCCCGATGCAACCAGGTGCCTTAGGTGCGGCAGTTGCTGCTGCCAGGATACACATGAGCGAAGAGATTGAGGAAATGCAAAACGACCTGAGGGAAAATATCCGCTTTACTCACCTGATGTTAAAAAAATATGGCCTTCCCGTGATTTCCACTTCCGGGGCTGCCGTAATTTTTATCGGAGTAAGTCTTCCTAAAGTAGGCTACAACATGGTAAAACGCATGCTTAATGCCGGCTATTATCTAAACCTGGGTATATTTCCTGCTGTACCAATGAAAAATACTGGTATCCGGTTTACAGTAACACGCCTGCACAGCTTTGCCCAAATTGAGCAGATGATTGCTACCATGGCTAAAGAATTTCCAAGGGCTCTTTCAGAGGAGGGTATTACAATTGAGCAGATTTACAAAGCTTTCAAAATTATTCCGCCCGAAGAGGCTTTACTTGACAAAGTGGTAAGTTCTGTTCTCAATCAAAGCCTGTCGTTAAAACCCGAGTATTACTCTTCCATACGCCAGATTGACAAAGACCTATGGAACAGTTTGTTTGAAGGAAAAGGTAATTTTGACTGGGACTACTTAGATGTACTGGAACGTTCCTTTACAGAAAATGCTGCCGCTGAAGATAACTGGATTTTTGATTATGTACTGGTAAAGGATAATGATGGCAAACCTGTAATAGCTACTTTTCTAACTACAGCTTTGTGGAAAGATGACATGCTTTCTGACGCTGCCATATCGGCAACTATTGAGCAAAAAAGGCTTGACGACCCTTATTATCTTACATCCACCACCATAGCTACCGGATCGTTGCTTACTGAAGGTGAACACATGTACATCGACAAAACATCCCCTTTGTGGAAAGATGCCATGCAGTTGCTTTTTGAAAAAATTTACCAACTCCAGGAAAGATACAAAGCATCAAACATAATGCTAAGGGATTTTTATGATATTGATGCCGAAATGGACAGTTTTCTTGTAGACAATGGCTTTTTCAGAATTGTAACACCTGACAATAATATTGCAGACCTTGCAGCAGTCAATGACAGGGCTTCATTTATTGAACACCTTTCTGTAAACTCAAGAATAAGCTTTAAGAAACATATAACCCGGCACCAGGATAAGTTTATTGTATCAGTTCAAAAGACTGCTACTTCTGATGAAATTGACTACTGGTATCAGCTTTACCTGAATGTAAAACAACACAGTTTGTCGCTTAACACATTTCCCCTTCCAAAAAAAGTCTTTATAAACATATGCAACAGTAATAACTGGGAAATCATTACCCTCACGGTAAAAAACGGGTACGATTATCATGGTATTACTAAGCCTGTTTGCGTAGTTTTTTCTTATAAAACAAACAGCAGTTATATCCCCGTAATGATAGGTATGGATTATACTTATCAGCGTGAATACAGTGTTTACCGGCAGGCCTTATACAATGTGATGATACGTGCAATAATACTTAAAAGCAAAAAAGTATTGCTGGGTTTTTCGGCATCTGTAGAAAAAAGGAAAGTTGGTGCCATACAAATACCTGCATACGCATATATGCAAACCAAAGACAACTATAATTTTGAGGCCATAGCTGCCATCAATACCTATTCCACTGCCGACAGGAAATAACACCGCCCTGAAATCGCAATTCTCTTAAAACCACGCAATCAATAAAATTATGCCTATGCCGGAAAGAGTGATTTTTAAATTAAAATTTGAACATGAAACTGACAAAAGGAGAGTATTGCCAGTTCAGCCTCAAGTCGAGATTAGCTTTGCTCAAAGAGTTTGGAGAACTTATTACAGAGAGATATATAAACGAGAAAGTGGTTCGCATTTTTAAAATTTATGATTTTTATGTTGAAGTACTCTATAATTTGCTGAATAAAAAAATTGAAAAAGCTGAACCCGTTTATTGCGCTAACCTGGTTGATTATTATTTATCTGAGTGAGGGGCTTTGAGTATCTGGTGTATACCCGAAAATGAAACATCACAAAAAAATGCAATTAATATACAGAAAATTGCATAGTGATTTGTTATTGCGCATTAACAGGTTTTAAGCACCTGTCCCCTTCATCAGTTCTGCTATTGCCGCTTTAATGAATGTCCATTGAGGCACAGTGGTCATTATTTTCAACTCGGCTGCAAAAGAGGTTTCATTATCAAGAAACTTAAAGATGGAAGCTGCTTTGTTTTTTTTAAAAAGACGGGCGAATATTTCATCGCCGGGTATTTTTTTATGTGCCAGTATGCGCAGCAATGTATTATCGTAAATTTTAAAACGGCCTGATGCAGCAGATTTGCCTGCAAAAGGCACTTTACCTGCTGCCAGGTTTGCTGTAATAGCGGCTGCCTGCTTTTGTATAAACTGGAATGTATATCCTGTAGATGCCTTTGTTTGTCCGCCTGCAGTACCGATAAAATATACACCATCCTGTATGGGCGGCATGGCAGCACTTGTCATGGGTATTACACCGAACTCAGTTTCGCTTACCTGGTATGCATCAATATGAAGAAACTGCTGCAGGTAGTGTTTTAATGCTGCGTCATACTGATGTTGATCCAGCAAACTGCCGGTAAATAATGTGTACTCCACCAAAGCTTTATGAGCAGTCAGCGGCATTACGTATACAAAACTGGCGCCATACTCCTGGCTTACCCTGAAATCCATCAGTGTCGCTTTTTCTGTATCAAAGGCTGGATGCTCCGTTTCCACCATCCATCCTTTAAAATGCTGCAGCAGGTAGTGCCTTCCTTTTTGCTGTGCTGCAGGCTTGTACAAAGAACAGAAAACAACAGCATTGCCGCAATCAATTATTGTATTTTTTAACTGTACTGTTTTACCGGAAAAAGTAAGCACTTCATCATACAACAGCGTTATATTCGGATGCTTTTGTATTGCCCGCAGGCAGTAATTATAAAAGTCAACGCCCCTTATCATTTTATAACTGTAAGGCACTATGTTCAGCGGACTGCTGTAATTATTACTATAAAAAATGAGCTCATCCCACTGCTTTGTTACAATAGGCTCAAAAAAGCCGGGGCCCGCTTCCCAATAACACCAGGTACGGTCGTTTTGTAATTTTTGTTCCTTGTCAATAACAAGGATTTTTTTTGTACATGTTATTGGGTTGGCCAGCAACCGCATCACCAGGCTAAGGCCGGCACAACCTGCCCCAAGTATTACAATATCATAACCACTAATGGCATGCTGAGCAGAAGTATGATGAGCTGATGTGATAATTGAATAATATACTGATTATGAAAAAAAATTACTTAGCCTGCTGCATTTCTTTGTCACGGCGCACTTTATCCCGGTACTTTTGAGCCACCGCCAGCATGCCAAAGCTTTCCCCATCCTGCTTGTGCAGGTGCTTGTGGTGCATTTTGTGTGCCCAGCGGATGCTGCGTACATAAAAATTATTGCTGCGGGTAAACCATTTAAAGCGCTGGTGAATGATTACATCGTGAACTAAAAAATAAGCAAGCCCATACATGGCTATCCCAAACCCGATGGCAGCGGCCCAATAGGTGTGGCTTTGCAAACCCAGCATAATGCAAAGCCAGCTCGGGATAGCAAAAATGAGAAAAAATGCATCATTCTTTTCAAAAAAACCCGGGCCTTTCTGGTGATGATCTTCGTGCAGGTACCACAAAAAACCATGCATCACATAGCGGTGTGTGAGCCATGTAATACCTTCCATAAGGCAGAAAGTTATCAATACAATTGTGATGAATAAAAACCCGTTCATGCAGTTACTATAAAAATGTACGAAGTATTAAAAAAAACATTACCTGTATCAGTAACAAATGTACAGCGAATTTGTTGCTTTTATTAAACCGGAGAAAATGAAAACAGGCAAGCAGCAGCAGACTTATACCAAACCAGCATATATAATTAAATGACGGTATGCTGCCGTTACCTCCCCATTGCCAAAAACCCAGTTTTACGGCTACAGGTTCCATTACCCAGTCAAAAAAAACAGCCAGGGTAGCACCATCCACCACTACAGACAGGGCTTTTATTGTTTTAGCCGGCATATCTGAATCAACTGCGGCGGCACGGATAGCACGCTGTAAAAATGTGTGAATGGTAATGCCGCAGCAGTATATCGTAATAAACCAGTTGATGCCGATCAGTAATGGAACCCCCATCCATTTATACCCCAGCACTGTACCATAGCTGTACTGCCCGAATAAAAAACCTGTATTTACCCCAACAATCTCCACACAAACACCTGCAAGTACAACTATGATGATAAAAAGAAAATAATGAATACCAGGGCTTCGCTGGGTCCAAAGCAGCAGGGCAAACATCAGTAACAGGTTAAAAGGCGTGGCACTAATAAAAAAATCTTTATACATATCCAGCAGGATGCCCGCAGTGCCGCATACATGGAAGAGCAATGCTATAGCTGTTGCAATCCTGCGCCGCAATTTCCATTTACCAGCCTCAAGGTCAGTTTCAGTTACCTGGTCTGATATGTTATTAATGTTGTTGATGAGCGTTATTTTTTTGTATTAATTCACTTACAATTTTCGCACTTTTAAGGCAGAGGGGAATACCACCGCCCGGATGTACACTGCCACCACAAAAATACAGGTCTTTTATATGGCTGGTAAAATTGGGATGCCGTAAAAATGCCGCCAGCTTTGAATTGGAGCTGGTGCCATAAAGAGAACCCATATAGCTGCCGGTTCTTTCTTCAATCAACAGCGGGTCAAGGGTTTCTTCTGTTTCAATTAACGGAGCAATATCGCATTGTAATATCCTGCTTAATTTTTCCAGTATATTTTTTTTGGCCTGTAACTGCAGCTCCTGCCAGTTTTGCCCGGTATTGGCAGGTGCATTTATCATTACAAACCAATTCTCCCTGCCTGCAGGTGCCTGTGCCGGCTCTGCTTTTGAGGTGATGTTGATGTACACTGTAGGGTCGTTGTACAATGCTTTGGTTACAAAAAGGCTGTTAAATTCTTTGCTGTAATTACTGCTGAAAAAAATATTGTGCAGCTGTAACTGGCTGAAGGACTGTTTGATTCCCCAATAAAAAATGAGGGCACTGCTGCTTCGCTCCTGCTTCAGAATTTTTTTTGCTGTAAAGGGATTGCTGAGCAGGTTTTTATATGTAAAATATGCATCGGCATTACTGATAACGATATCCGCCTCCGCATTTTCTCCATTCACCACTACGCCTCTCACCCTTCCTTCGTGCTGAATTATTTTTTCTGCATTTACATTAAACTGAAAATGAACCCCCTTTTTTTGTGCCAGGCGGAACAATGCGTTGGTAATACTGATCATGCCGCCGATGGGATAAAAAGTTCCCTGGTTTTGCTCCAGGTGAGGAATTAGGCTGAGCATACCTGGTGCCTTGTATGGGTTGCTGCCATTATAAGTAGCAAAGCGGTTAAAAAGCTGTACCGCCTCCGGTGAAGTAAAGCGCCTGCTGTTGTGCTGATGCAGCGTTTTAAAAAGATAGGAGAATTTAACTGCCTTTAAAGCCCCGATTACCCGCTTGTGCAGCCAGGTGGAGCGCTTGTGCAATGAGTGGTTCAAAAAAACAGTTCCTGTATTTTCGTACAGTATTTCTGCATCCTTCAGGTATTGGATAACAGCCTGCGGTGATTCGCCCAACTGCTCAGCGAGTTCTTTGCTAAAAGCCACTTTATCTGTATAAGCATTTACCACTTTTCCGTTTTCGTAAAAGTAGCGGCATGCTATATCAACCGGTTTGTACCTGAAATACTCCTCTATGGATTCCCCTGCCAGCTCAAACAGTTCTTCTACATTTACCGGCTGGGTGAATAATGAGGGGCCTGCATCGAAACGATAACCGCCTTTTTCAAAAAAAGACAGCTTGCCACCCGGGTAATTGTTTTTTTCAAGCACAGTTACATCAAAGCCCTGTACTGCAAGCCTGATAGCTGTGGCCATACCTGCTACCCCACTACCAATAACAATTACTTTTTTTTGCTGCATGTTTGTAATAACAGTTTGCAAGATACTGATAAAACGGGTTGATAACCTTTGCTTACTGCTGAATACAATAACATACACAGTTAGCAATAGTTATTAAAAAAACAAATACTTCAGCACAGTAAAATTCGCCAACTTTACAGAACAATACTTATTACCATGCAGGTACATTTAACCCCGGTTGCCATTGTAAAAAATTCACGCCTGGCCCCTGAAGATGATTATTGGGAACAGGTGATTTCTGAAATTGAACTGGCACAGCATATCCCGGATAGTGCTTTTGATGGCATTACCCAGTTTTCGCATGTAGAAATTATTTTTTATTTTGATAAAGCATTGCAGGACGATATAGTTTTTTCCGGAAGGCCCAGGGGAAACCACAATTACCCTGTTACCGGCATTTTTGCCCAGCGGAAAAAAGACAGACCCAATAACATTGGTCTCTGCACGGTTGAATTATTATCACACCAGGGCAAAAAAATTACAGTAAAGTACCTTGATGCTATTAACGGAACACCTGTGCTGGATATAAAACCTGTATTCAGGGAATTTGAACCCAGGGGAAGGATTATCCAACCAGACTGGTCGGTTGACCTGATGAAAAATTACTGGAAATAAGTAACTGCATTTAATTGTTGTTAGCCATGTATGCCTCCAGCCGGGGAAAAGCAATTTTAAACCACGCTGTATATTTATGCGGATGCGATGCAATGGACAGCTTAATATCGTCTATTGTTTTATAACAGTAATCCTGCACTTCAGCAGGAGTGGGTGCTATTGGTCCATCATACATTCCGGTAAACACATGGTCAAACTCATATTCGGTAAGACCATTATCAAATGCTGCTTTGTAAATAAAGTCGAATGCTTTTTTTAAAGGGGTATTAAAACCCAATTCCTCGTGGAGGCGTCTTTGTGCGGCAGCATCTGTTTCTTCGCCGGGAAGTGGGTGGCTGCAACATGCATTGGTCCAGAGGCCGCCACTATGGTATTTGCTTATTGCCCTTTGCTGCAGCAGCATTTCACCAGCAGGGTTGAAAATAAAAATACTGAAAGCACGGTGCAATACAGCTTTTTCATGCGCTTCCATCTTTTCCATCAAGCCTGTTTCATTATCCTGCTCATCCACTAAAATTACTGCTGTCATAATATACTCCGTATGCAATATTTTATAAAAAATTGAACTGGCTGCGCAGGCCTGCCTTTACCAGAATAAATGCTTTTCCGTAGGCTGGTATACGTATCCGCTGCTCCATTATTTGAGCAGGTTTTATTTTTTTTATCTTCTTAAACAGTGAGCCGTAATATTTGTAAGCCACGTACACACCAAACCTTGCTTTGGGCGGTAATTGCAAAATTGCTTCATAAGCATGTGCAAAATCTGCCGAAATATCTTCTTCCACCTGCTTTTTATTGTGCTGGGTAAAGTTTAAAAAATCCACCCCGGGAAAATAGGTTCTGCCAAGATGCTGATAATCGGCTTTCAGATCCCGAAGAAAATTTACTTTTTGAAAAGCAGCCCCCAGCGATTGTGCACCGGGCTTTAGTTTCTCATACTGTGCTGCATCTCCTTCGCAAAAAACACAAAGGCACATCAGCCCAACCACTTCGGCACTTCCATAAATATATTCCCGGTAACCCTCACTGTTGTAGCTGGTTTTGTCCAGGTCCATTTCCATGCTTTTAAAAAAAGATTCTACCAGGTGCAGGGGTATTTGGTACTGATTAATGGTTATCTGAAAACTATGAAGTATGGGATTAAGGCTTAACCCCCTGCTGATGGCAGCATAGGTCTCCTGCTTAAACTGCCGCAGCAACTCCTCCTTATCAAAGCCGTGAAATGTATCTACAATTTCGTCTGCAAAACGAACAAAGCCATACAGGTTAAATATGGGCGCTCGCAAATCTTCATGCAGCAGTTTAATGGCACTGCTGAATGATGTGCTGTACTGCTCAGTAGTTATTTTACTGCACAACTGGCTTACATTATGAAAAACCTGAATCATCTATTACGAATTTATACATTTTGCATGAACTGACAAGTTTTGCTTAACCGTTTTGGGAACACGCACTTGCCAAGTATAAAGAAATTAACAATTTTTACCAGTTTAGGTTCTGAAAAATCAGCCAAAATATTTAATCACCTGCCCTGCCACCACTTCCCCGCTTATAAGTGAGGGCGGTACACCTGGCCCTGGAACGGTGAGCTGGCCGGTGTAAAACAGGTTTTTTACCTTTTTACTGCGGCAGGAGGGCTTTAAAATGGCGGTTTGCATCAGCGTATTGGCAAGTCCATAAGCATTTCCTTTAAAACTATTGTATTCCTGCTTAAAGTTACTTATTGAAAATGATTTTTTATATACGATATGCTCTTTGATATCATGGCCTGTATGTTTCTCAAACCTCGTAATTATTTTTTCAAAATAGGCCTCCCTCAATATTTCAGTATCCCCCTTCAGCCCGGCGGCTACCGGTATTAAAAAAAAGAGATTTTCATTACCCTCAGGCGCTACCATATCGTCGGTTACCGAGGTTGCACTTACATAAAACAATGGTTCTGCTGGCCAGGCAGGTTCGGTATAAATCTCTTTGCCATGTACATCAAAAGATACATCAAAAAAAAGTGTATGATGCAGCAGGCTATCCAGTTTTTTATTCAGCCCAACATAAAACAGCAGGCAGCTTGGCGCCATTACTCTCTTATCCCAGTAAGCATCAGTGTAGCTGCGGCTTTGCTGTGGCAAAAGCTGTGTTTCAATAAAATGATAATCAGCTCCTCCAATCACCACATCTGCCTCATAGTTTGTTAATACAGATGGTTTGCCATCGGTATTAATGGTTACCAGCTGTTTAGCGATTCCGTTTTCAAGCTGTATTTCTGTTACCTCGCAGTTAAAACAAAACTTAACCCCTGTTTCAACTGCCAGCTTGTGCATAGAAGCGGCAATGCTGTACATACCACCTTCGGGATACCATGTACCCAGTTTAATATCGGCATAGTTCATCAGGCTGTACAGTGCCGGTGTATCCTGCGGCAATGCACCTAAAAACAAAACGGGGAATTCCAGTAATTGCCTTAATTGAGGATTTTTAAAAAACTTATAGATATGTTTTTTAATGGAAGTAAATACGTCTAATTTAAAAATACCTTTTGCCAGGTCAATATCTAAAAACTCTTTAACCGACTCCCCGGGTTTAAATACAAGCTTGTTCATACCGGTTTTGTATTTATAAGCTGCTTCTTCCAGAAATTTATCTAATTGCTTGCTGCTGCCAGGCTCAAGTGATTCAAAAAGCTGCTGCAGGCTGCTATATTCGGCGGGTATATCCATTGGGCCATCGGGCCAGTAAATACGGTAGGAGGGATCAAGCCGTTGGAGTGTATAATAATCAGAAATTTTTTTGCCAAAACAGGAAAAGTATCTTTCAAATACATCGGGCATCCAGTACCAGCTCGGCCCCATATCAAATGTAAAGCCCTCAGCCTTTAACTGCCTTGCCCTGCCACCCGGTGTTCCATGCTTTTCAAGTACGGTTACATTCCATCCTGCTTTTGCCATAAAAGTAGCTGCAGACATTCCTGCAAAACCACTACCGATTACTACTACATTTTTCAAAATGTAAAACCTCTCTTTTTAGTTTAGTAAAGGTAAAGGATTAACTGATGATGGATATTGCAGATTCAAAAACGGGATAATTGTTCTTTTAACAGCTTGCGGGCAAAATGTATTCTGCTCTTAATGGTACCTAATGGTTCATGCAGCACATCTGCTATTTCATGGTATTTGTACCCTTCAAAATACAGGTTGAAGGGATTGCGGAAAATATCCGGCAGGTTGTGAACGGCCCGCTGAATATCCTTCACCTTTAAACTGATTTCGGCATCATTGGCTACTGTTACCTGCTTGTAGTTAATGAGGAACTCGTTGGGTGTTTTATCAAATACCACATTTTGTTTTGCCTTCTTGCGGTAATCGTTTATGAATATATTACGCATGATGGTATACA
>JANMDL010000862.1:0-10154 GCA_031376295.1 Chitinophagales bacterium | reverse complement strand
CAGGACGAAGCCTTTTGGGCTGGCTGCAAAAGCTGTGTTAATTATGAAATACTGATGAGTAAGGAAAGAAAAAATTGTATGTGTACTGCCATGCTGTACGATCCGAAAGATCATTACGAACCCGAAGAAACAGCAGCAGCGTTTACACAGAAAAAAGGGCTTTATGAGCGCCTGCAACGCTTTAAAGAATGGAAATTTTTGAACCCATTCCTCAGAAAAGAGCCTGCCGCAGGTGGCGGGGGCAAAACCTTTTTCCGTTATCTCTTCAACCTTTAAACAGTATTGCAATGAGTATAAAAAAAATAGTACTTGGCTTCAGTGGCGGGCTCGACACTTCGTATTGCGTGAAATATTTTACTGAAGAAAAGGGGTATGAGGTACACAGTGTGATTGTAAATACCGGAGGTTTTTCTTCGGAAGAACTGGTTGCAATAGAAGCGCATGCTTACAAACTGGGCGTAAAAACCCACACCACAGTTGATGCAGTAAAATCCTATTACGAACGCATCATAAAATACCTCATTTACGGCAATGTACTTAAAAACAATACCTATCCATTAAGTGTAAGTGCCGAAAGAATGAGCCAGGCGCTGCACATAGCGGAACACGCCAAAGCATTACAGGCAGATGCAGTAGCACATGGCAGCACAGGTGCCGGCAACGACCAGGTAAGGTTTGACATGGTGTTCCACATCCTCATCCCGGGTATGGAAATCATCACCCCCATCCGTGACGGGAAGCTGAGCCGTGAAGCAGAAATTAACTACCTGAAAAGCAAAGGTGTTGATATGAACTTTGAAAAATCAATGTACTCCATCAACAAAGGTTTATGGGGCACTTCGGTAGGAGGCCGGGAAACACTCACTTCTAACGGTATGCTGCCGGAAACAGCCTGGCCAACACCTGTTACAAAAACAAACACAGAAACAGTTACACTTTCTTTTACAAAAGGGGAACTTACAAAAATAAACGGTCAGTTATTTTCTCACCCGGCAGAAACCATTGCAGCACTGCAGGCAATAGCTGCACCTTTTGGTATTGGAAGGGATATACATGTAGGCGATACCATCATCGGCATAAAAGGCCGTGTGGGTTTTGAAGCAGCAGCCCCCATGGTCATTATCAAGGCACACCATGCATTGGAAAAACATGTATTAACCAAATGGCAACTCAACTGGAAAGATCAACTGGCTTTGTTCTATGGCAACTGGCTGCATGAAGGGCAGATAATGGATCCGGTGATGAGAGATATTGAGGCATTTTTTGAAAACAGCCAGCAAAATGTAACAGGTGAGGTTTTTATTCAACTGTTGCCGTACCGTTTCCAGGTTACGGGCATTGATTCTCCTTTTGACCTGATGAGCAGTAAGTTCGGCAGCTATGGCGAAATGAACAGTGGCTGGAGTGGAGAAGACGTAAGGGGCTTTTGTAAAATATTTGGTAACCAGACGGCGATTTGGCATGCGGTGAGAGAGAACAAAGTTGATTAGTTGATAAGTTAAAAAAGGGGCAGTTTGAGTGGTGGGAGTTCAAAGATAGAAGGTTGAAAGTTTGGGGAGTTGAAAGTGGAGAATTGATAGTTCAAAGTTAGAAGGTTCAAAGTTCGTTTAACTTTCTTCAGGTCATCGATCATCAGTCACCGCCCATCGGTCAACTGTCCTCTGTCAACTTATTTATAAAATTAAAACATGAAACAAGCAATACAAACAGGCATTATCGGCGGCGCTGGATATACCGGCGGAGAATTGATACGGCTGCTGCTGCATCATCCGCAGGCAGAAATTGCATTTGTACACAGCAACAGCAATACAGGCAAGCCCGTAAGCAGCGTGCATAAAGATTTACTGGGTGATACGGAAATGCTTTTTACAGATACTGTTTCGCAGGATATTGATGTATTATTTTTATGCCTTGGGCATGGTGAAGCAAGAAAATTTTTAGCCGCTAATCCAATAAATGAATCTGTGAAAATCATTGACCTGTCGCAGGATTTCAGACTGAAGCAGGATGATGGCAATATTTTTAGCAACAGGCATTTTATATATGGCTTACCTGAGTTGAATAAAGCAGCCATACAATCAGCACAAAACATTGCCAACCCGGGTTGCTTTGCTACAACCATACAACTGGGCTTGTTGCCATTGGCAAAAGCGGGTTTACTCAGTGAAGTACACACCACCGGTATTACAGGCTCTACTGGTGCAGGTCAGGGTTTGTCAACCACTTCGCATTTTAGCTGGCGGGTCAATAATATACAGGCATACAAAACATTGCAGCACCAGCACCTGGGCGAAATACACCAGTCGCTGCAGCAATTGCAGGAAAGCTTTGCAACAACAGATGGAGTGAGCTTTGTTCCCTGGCGGGGAGATTTTACCAGGGGAATTTATGTATCATCAGTGGTGAAATGTACATTGAGCCTGAACGAAGTAACAAGCTTGTACAAAGAATATTATCAGCAGCAGCCCTTTACCATTGTAAGCGATAGCATGATAGACCTGAAGCAGGTGGTGAATACCAACAAATGTCTCATTCATGTTGAAAAAGAAGGCAACCAACTGGCAATACATACAGCCATTGATAATTTATTAAAAGGCGCAGTTGGGCAGGCCGTACAAAATATGAATCTGCTATTTGGGCTGGAAGAAACAGCGGGACTAAAACTTAAAGCAAATTATTTTTAAAAAAAAGTATGAATTTATTTGACGTATATCCGCTTAATAATATCTCCATTGAAAAAGCATTGGGTAATTATGTGTGGGATGAAAACGGAACGAAGTACTTAGATATGTATGGTGGACATGCTGTGATTTCCATTGGTCATACACACCCGCATTATGTACAGCGGCTGGAAGCTCAACTGCACAAAGTGGGGTTCTACTCCAACTCGGTAAAAATACCTGTACAGCAGGCACTGGCCGAAAAGCTGGGCAAGGTTTCCGGCAAAGAAAATTACCAACTTTTTCTTTGTAATTCCGGTGCTGAAGCAAATGAAAACGCTATGAAATTAGCTTCTTTTGCTACCGGCCGAAAAAAAATTATCACCTTCAGCAAGGCATTTCATGGCAGAACATCACTGGCCGTAGCTGCTACTGATAACCCCAATATTGTTGCCCCGGTTAACCAAACTGATAATGTTGTTTTTCTTCCTTTTAATGATGAAACTGCTTTACAGGAATACTTTGCCGAACATGGCAATGAAACAGCAGCAGTAATCACCGAAGGCATACAGGGCGTAGGCGGCATCAATGAAGCCAGCATCGTTTTTTTACAAACTATAAGAAAACTGTGTGATGATTATGGTGCTGTTTACATAGCCGACAGCGTACAATGCGGGTATGGCCGTACCGGCATCTTTTACGCACATGATTACAGCGGTGTATCAGCAGATATTTATACCATGGCCAAGGGTATGGGTAACGGCTTTCCAGTAGCTGGAATATCAATTGCCCCTAAGCTGCAACCCAAACATTTTATGCTGGGTACTACTTTTGGCGGCAACCATTTAGCCTGCGCTGCTGCATTGGCAGTACTGGAAGTGATGGAAAGCGAAAAACTGATGGAGAATGCTGCAATAGTTGGCGGATATCTTATCAATGAACTAAAGAAACTGCCAATTATACAGGAAGTACGTGGCCGTGGCCTGATGATTGGCATTGATTTACCGGCTGAATTAACGGATGTAAAAAAGAACCTGTTGTTTAATCATCATATTTTTACAGGTGAAGCCAAACCGAATGTGATAAGGTTATTACCGGCATTGAATAGTACAAAGGAGGAGGCGGATGTGTTTTTGGAAGCGCTGAAAGGGGAATTAGGAATTAAAAATTAAGAATTAAAAATGGGTGACCTTTTTGACGAACTGCGGTCAACGGTCATCGCCCAACGAACAACGAATAATAAAAGCAATTGAAAAATTTTATTTCTGTAAAAGATGTAAATGACATCAGCCTGCTGGTAAAAAAAGGATTGGATTACAAAGCCAACCCGGTTAAGGACAAACTGTTGGGTGCGGGCAAGCGCATTGGTTTATTGTTCTTAAATCCCAGTCTGCGTTCACGCCTCAGCACACAGGTAGCAGCGCAAAACCTGGGCATGGATGCCATTGTGTTTAATGTGGACAAGGAAGGTTGGGCGCTGGAATTTGAAGATGGTGCCATCATGAGTGGCAATACCGTGGAGCATATAAAAGATGCAGCACCGGTATTGGGCAATTATTTCGACATCCTATGTATCCGCACTTTTCCCGGTCTTAAAAACAGGGAGGATGATTACAGCGAACTTATTATCAATTCCTTTTTACAATATGCTGGAGTACCGGTAATAAGCTTAGAAAGCGCCACCCTGCACCCGCTGCAGAGCCTTACTGATATTGTTACCATTACCGAAATAATGAACCAATCTGCCATTAAAAAACCTAAAGTGGTGCTCACCTGGGCGCCGCATGTTAAAGCCCTGCCGCAATGCGTGGCCAACAGTTTTGCGCAATGGGTAAATGCCTGGGGCGAAGCCGATTTTGTAATTACCCATCCGGAAGATTATGAACTGGCAACACAGTTTACAGCAGGTGCCACTATTACACATAATCAGGAAGAAGCATTAAAAGATGCAGATTTTGTGTATGTAAAAAATTGGAGTACTTATAACGACTATGGTAAAATTTATGAGAATGATCCCAAATGGATGCTCAGCAGCCAGAAAATACAACTTACAAACAATGCCAAAGTGATGCATTGCCTGCCGGTGCGAAGAAATATAGAACTGAGCGATGAAATATTAGACAGCGCTGCAAGCATCGTAACCCAGCAGGCAGCCAACAGGGTTTGGGCGGCGCAGGCTGTGATTGCGCAAATATTAGAAACAAAGCAGTAAAGTGAAGCAGATGGAACCATTGTATGTTATAAAAATCGGCGGAAATATTATTGATGATGATGGGTTGCTGAAAGCCTTCCTGGAAGAATTTGCAAAAATTGAAGGGTATAAGATACTGGTACACGGCGGAGGTAAACTGGCTACGCAACTGGCTGCAGACTTAAATATTCCACAGCAAATGATTGAGGGCAGAAGAATTACGGATGCTGCATCGCTGAAAGTAGTAACCATGGTTTACGCCGGTTTTATTAACAAAACTATCGTGGCGCAGTTACAAGCTTTTTGTTGTAATGCTGTTGGCATAACCGGTGCCGATGGCAATGCAATACTGGCACACAAAAGAACACACACCACGTTAGATTATGGTTTTGTGGGCGATGTGGATGCAGTAAATAATTCTTTTTTGGGGTCTCTTTTGCAGAACGGTAAAACAATTGTGATAGCACCCATCACACACAACGGCAGCGGCCAGTTACTCAATACCAATGCCGATACCATTGCACAGGAAACGGCTAAAGCGATGAGTGCACATTTTGATGTGCAGCTGATTTATTCTTTTGAAAAAACGGGTGTACTGCTTGATGCAGGTGATAACACTACTGTGATTGCTTCTCTTAACCCTGTGTATTATCAGCAGTTAAAAGAGGAAAAGAAAATATTTGCAGGTATGATTCCAAAATTAGACAACGCCTTTGCTGCACTGCAAAGCGGTGTGCAAAAAATAATCATCGGCAAGGCAGAAAACTTAGAGCAGTTAATCAATGGCCAAAGCGGCACCACCATCATCAATGACTGACGGTATAAACATATTACAACAGGACGCACTGGCTTTGCTGCAGCAGCTCATCACCACGCCATCATTCAGCCGGGAGGAGGATAAAACAGGGGCTGTCATCAATAATTTTTTGCAGCAAAGAAATGTAACAGTACTTCAATGCGGCAACAATGTATGGGCCACCAACAAATATTTTGATGCAGCAAAACCCACACTGCTGCTCAACTCACACCACGATACAGTTAAACCAAACCCGCAATACACCAAAAATCCATTTAACCCAATCATTGAAAATGGAAAACTGTATGGCCTGGGCAGTAACGATGCAGGTGGTTGCTTAGTAAGTTTGATTGCGGCCTTCCTCTATTTTTATCCGCAACAAAACCTTCCGTGCAATATCATAATCGCTGCCACAGCTGAGGAAGAGATAAACGGCACCAATGGTATTGAATTGTTGCTAAAGGATGCTGAGTTCACTACAGTTACAAACGGCACTGCCGGAATGTATGCCATTGTGGGTGAGCCTACCCTGCTCAATCTTGCAGTGGCAGAAAAGGGCTTACTGGTGATTGATTGTGTATCAACCGGCAAAGCCGGCCATGCAGCAAGGGAAGAAGGAGAGAATGCGGTTTACAAGGCCATGCAGGATATTGAATGGTTCCGCACATACCAGTTTGAAAAAATATCAGAAACATTGGGGCCAATAAAAATGAATGTGACCGTAATTGAAACGGAGAATAAGGCTCACAATATGGTGCCTGCTTTGTGCAGGTTTGTGGTGGACATACGTGTTACAGATGCATACACACATGAGGACGTGTTGGAAATCATCAGGCAGCAGGTGAGTTGCAGCGTTGAACCACGGAGCTTGCGGATGCGGTCAACAGCCATAGCCCTGGAGCATCCATTGGTACAGGCAGGCTTACAATTGGGCAGCGAAGTTTATGGTTCCCCAACCTGCTCCGACAAGGCACTGATGCCCTTCCCGGCTTTAAAATGCGGGCCCGGCAACAGCGCCCGCAGCCACACTGCCAATGAATTTATTTATGTGGATGAAGTAGAAAAAGGGATTGAATTTTATATACAGCTCATCAATAAAATGATGGCATTAACCAGCCAACCTGCACAAACGCTTTAAATTTTTTGAACAATGGAACAACAGCAGCATACAAACAGCAAACTCTGGCAAAAAAACAGCATTCCACACCAGGCAGTTGAAGCATTTACCGTGGGAAACGACCGCCAGTTTGATACCATGCTGGCAAAATATGATGTGCTTGGTTCGCTGGCGCATGTGCAGATGCTTTGCAGTGTGGGCCTGCTTAACGACAAGGATACTGCTGCTGTTACTGCTGCATTAAAAGACATTTACCACACCATCGAAAACGGCAGCTTCACTATCAATGAATCGGCCGAGGATATTCACTCACATATTGAACTGCTGCTTACTGAAAAAATTGGCGAGGCCGGCAAAAAAATACACAGTGCCCGCAGCCGCAACGACCAGGTGCTGGTGGACATCAAATTATTTTTACGGAGCCAACTGCAGTCGCTGATTGAAAGTACGGCTGCTTTTTTCGACACACTGCAGGCATTGAGCGAACAATACAAAAATGACCTGCTGCCCGGCTACACCCACCTGCAACTGGCCATGCCTTCTTCTTTTGGCCTGTGGTTTGGTGCCTATGCTGAAAGCCTGGTGGATGACACCATCACTTTAAAGGCGGCTTATGATGTAACCAACAAAAATCCTTTAGGGTCTGCAGCAGGTTATGGTTCTTCTTTTCCCATTAACCGTACATTAACTACACAACTGCTTGGCTTTGCCGATTTGAATTACAATGTGGTATATGCTCAAATGGGGCGTGGAAAAACAGAAAGGATTGTGGCGATGGCAATGGCCAACCTGGCCGATACCCTCAGCAAAATGAGTATGGATGCCTGCCTGATGCTGAACCAGCATTTTGCTTTTATTTCTTTTCCAGAAGAACTGACCACCGGTAGCAGCATCATGCCGCACAAAAAAAACCCTGATGTATTTGAGCTCATCCGCTCCCATTGCAACCGCATCAAAGCACTACCCAACGAAATCATGCTGATGACGACCAACCTGCCATCTGGCTATCATAGAGATTTACAGTTACTAAAAGAACACCTCTTTCCTGCATTTGATACATTACAGCAATGCCTGCAAATGGCCACACTGATGCTCAGCAATATGCAGGTGAAAAAAGACATACTGGAAGATGAAAAATTCAAATACCTCTTTAGTGTGGAGGAAGTGAATAAGTTAGTTGCATCAGGTACGCCCTTCAGGGATGCGTATAAAAAAGTGGGGCTTTCTATCGAAGATGGTACTTATCAATACAGCACCGCAGTAAATCATACCCACGAAGGCAGCATCGGCAATTTGTGTAATGATAAGATAAAGACGCAGATGGATGCAGTAGTTGGGTCTTTTCCGTTCGGGGAAGTTAAAGAAGCTTTGAGAAAATTGATTGGATGAATTGGTTATGAGTTATGGGCTATGAGTGATGAGTTGATTCAAAGTTTAAGGTTCGGCGGCTCAGGCTCAAATTTTAAGCCGGAACACTTATAACTCATAACCCATAACCCCAGGCCCCCCAACCTGAAAAAATTAGCACATCAGCAAATTTGCACATCAGCACATTGTGCTTACCTTTGCCCCTCAAAACAAATGATTGTATGGCGCAGGATTTATTTCAGTCTCCAGATTACTTTAACGTGGACGACTTACTCACCGATGAACACAAACTGATACGTGATACGGTACGCAGTTATGTAAAAAAAGAGATTTCTCCCATAATAGAAGATTATGCCCAGCGGGCCGAATTTCCACAACAGATAGTAAAACAACTGGGCGACCTGGGCTGTTTTGGCCCTACGGTACCAGCCCAATACGGCGGCGGCGGATTAGATTATATCAGCTACGGCCTGATGATGCAGGAACTGGAAAGGGGCGACAGCGGTGTACGCTCCACGGCCAGTGTACAGGGCTCATTAGTGATGTACCCTATTTATGCCTATGGCAACGAGGAGCAACGCAACAAATACCTGCCCAAATTGGCCAGTGGCGAATGGCTGGGCTGCTTTGGCCTTACCGAACCCAATCACGGCAGCGACCCCGGCGGTATGCTCACCAATATAAAAGATGCAGGCGACCATGTAATACTCAACGGTGCCAAAATGTGGATCAGCAATGCGCCCTTTAGCCAGGTAGCGGTGGTATGGGCAAAAGATGAAGCCGGAACAATCCGCGGTGTGATTGTGGAGCGTGGCATGGAAGGCTTTACCACACCCACTACACATGGCAAATGGAGCCTGCGGGCCAGTGCTACCGGCGAGCTGGTTTTCGACAATGTAAAAGTGCCCAAAGAAAATATTTTACCCAATGTGCAAGGCTTGAAGGGACCGCTGGGCTGCCTTACCAAGGCACGTTAAGGCATTGCCTGGGGTGCCGTAGGTGCTGCGATGGATTGCTATGATACGGCACTGCGTTACAGCAAGGAGCGCATACAGTTTGACAGACCAATTGGCGGTTTTCAACTGCAGCAGAAAAAATTAGCTGAAATGGTGACCGAAATTACCAAGGCACAACTGCTTAACTGGCGACTGGGTGTACTGATGAATGAAGGCAGGGTTACACCACAGCAGGTAAGTATGGCCAAGCGCAATGCCTGCGAAATTGCCACCAATATTTGCCGGGATGCCAGGCAGATGCTCGGCGGCATGGGTATTACCGGTGAATATCCTGTGATGCGCCACATGATGAACCTGGAAAGCGTAATCACTTACGAGGGAACACATGATATACATTTGCTTATTACGGGGATGGATGTGACTGGCCTTAACGCCTTTAAGTAGTTATGAGTGAGGAGTTATGGGTTATGGGTTATGGGTTATGAGTGATGGGTGATGGGTAGGTTGGCTGTATTCATCCGTTTAATCCGTGTAATTAGAATTATTGGAGTAAAGGGTGATTGATTATAAGTGATGGGTTGGCTGTATATTCATTCGTGTAATTCGTGTAATTAGAATTATTCGTGTACAGCGTTATGGGTTTAATCCCGAAGGGATGACATTATTAAAGAAGATATTTTAAAGATTTAACAAAACCCCGAAGGGGTGACATATTTAAAACAACCGGAAACGTTAACCAAATGGCGTTGATTTATGAGTGAAAGTATCATAAAAGACAAGAGTTTTCTTTTTGCAAAAAGAGTAATAAAATTGTACCAATATCTAACAGATAAAAAGAAGGAGTTTGTACTCAGTAAACAAATATTGAGAAGCAGCACTGCGGTTGGCGCATTAGTAAGGGAAGCACAAAATGCAGAAAGCAAGGCGGATTTTATTCATAAATTGGCCATTGCACAAAAAGAGTGCGACGAAACCATTTACTGGCTGGAATTATTAACAGAAACATTTTCATAAGTGTTCCCTGCCTGAGCATTGTTTGATATGCCCAATGGCGAAGTACATGTAA
>JANMDL010000836.1:0-5007 GCA_031376295.1 Chitinophagales bacterium | reverse complement strand
CCCACCCTGCTTTTCGGCCTCCACGAAAAGCAGGGTGGGTAACAATAACCCTGGTGATAGCGCCACAGCTGTAAACGACCTTGTAGTGAGCCATTATTACAACGATGGTATCGTAGGGCTTAAATGGAATTTTGACGGCGTAGCGCCCACTTTTACACTTTCACCGGGTATCACACTCAGCTATGGGTACATCACCACCGATATTGCAGCCGGGTCCTTTTCTCCCTTTACACTGGGTACTAAAAGTATTTTCAATATCCTGCCGCTCAAGCTGCTCAGCTTCTCGGGTACAGCAGAGGGCAATGCCATTAAGCTGCAATGGATTACAGCGGAAGAACGGGAAGTTGACCGCTACGAGCTGCAAAAAAGCGCCGATGGGCGTAATTTTTCAACCATTTCAGCTCAGCCTTCTTTAAACAGGTTATCCACATTTACCTATACGGCTACTGATATGCAACCGGTTGCCGGATGGAACTATTACCGGTTAAAAGTATTTGATAATCAGCAATATAGCTATTATACTGCTGCTGTAAAAGTATGGTACGGTACTGCGGCCAGGGTGTTGGTGTATCCCAATCCGTCCAGTAAAGAACTCAAAATAATTCTGCCCCCACGCAGCAATTCATATATAAGTATTGTCAATAGTGCCGGGCAGGTTTTAAAGCGGGTGAGTACAACTGAAGGTTTGCTTACCGTTAACATAGAATCTTTGGACAAGGGAATGTATTTAGTTTACATCCAAACCAACCGACAAGCAATCGTTCAAAGATTTGTAAAGCAATAACTTGTTTACCCAAAACCAACTGCATACCCCCCGTTATTACACGGGGGGTAATTTTTTTTGGGAGGGTAAACATTTCCTTTTGCATCGCAATGTTTGCAAGTGTAAACTTATTTCGGGACGAGTCAATTCCCTTTCTTCGGAGCAACGTCTCCTGAAAGGCTAAGTGCCTGGGCCAGGGACGTAGCTTGCTATGTGTTACCATGAGCATATATATGCGGATGTACGAGCCCTTCTGCGGCAAAGCATAGTTTTGTGTATATTTGGTGGGAGGCATTTTTTCACAAACAGTCGTTGTGTAATTTTTTTTTGACCACTTTATAAATTTACAAAAATGAAAAGAAATAAATTCCTTGCTGCTATTTTAACTGTAGCAGCAACCCCATTTATGTCACTTGCCCGGGTAAAAAAAAATATTTCGAGAAAAGATAAAGGCTTTAAAATAGGAGCAGGTGAAGGTAGAATTCATGGACATATAAAATTAAAAGGAGTAAACTCCAATATCCTAGACGTTAAAATTTCCGGAAGTGACACTGACGGTGACCTGGCAATATTTGAACAAACTTCTCTTTCGCAGGGTAAAGGAACTCCATTGCATATTCATCACACACAAGATGAAATTTTTTATGTTATTGAAGGCGCATACTTTTTTCAGGTTGGCGATGAAAAATTTAATTTAGTAAAGGGCGAAAGCATTTTTCTGCCCCGTAAAGTAGCTCATGCCTGGACACAAGTGTCTGAAACCGGCAAAATGACTGTTATTATGCAGCCAGCTGGAAAACTGGAGAATTTCTTTGTTACAGTAGCAGCATTAGACCACGAGCCAACGCCTGAAGAAATGAAAAAGATTTTCTCTGAAAATGATATGCAGGTGGTTGGCCCGCCATTAAAAATAAGTTAGGCATAGTGCTACCGATGCAAACCTGTGGATAAATATCCGCAGCCATGATGCCTTGGCGCAGCAAACCGCAGTTTTGTGTATATTTGGATGGCAGAATTTTTTCACAAACGGTATTTCTTTACTATTAAATTTTCCTCATGTTACTTTATATAGTTGGAAAAACATTCCCGGTTGCAGAGAGAGGTTACATTTTAACACCCGGATACGATAAAATGATAGTAAGCAGCGATGGTTTAAAAATAAAAATCGGCGACAAAGTAATGCTCCTCTTTCCTGACCATTCATCGGCTGTAACTGAAATTACAGGAATTAACTTCAGGGCGCCTTACGACATTTTAGTTGACAGTATTGACGATGTGCCAATTGGTACAGAGGTTTGGTTGATGCAATAGAAATATAAGCGCTTAAACTTGTTGTTGCCTAAGTTGTTAAAGTTAGTAAAGCAGCCTATGCGCAAGGCTGTCACAAAAACTGCGGATCAATACAGCCTACAGCGATGCAAAAATTGTTGTTGGAGATAAAAACAGCCAGATCCGGAATGAAAAAAGTATATCAGTATAATTTCTTACACAATGAACCATTCAACCAAATCAATCCGGCCATTTATAGGAGCCAGGGAGTATGACCTGTCAAGAAGTTTTTACCGTGACCTTGGCTTTGAAGAGATAGTACTGTCTGATGATATGTGCCTTTTTGAAACAGGGCAAACCGGGTTTTACCTGCAAAAGGCTTATGTTAAAGACTGGATAGACAATTCAATGATTTTTTTAGAAGTGGATGATGTTGACCGTTATTTTAAAGAATTGCTTGCTTTAGCGCTGCCTGCTAAATACCCCAGAGTAAGGCTCACCCCTGTGCAGCAATATGATTGGGGCAGCGAATGTTTTTTGCATGACCCATCCGGCATCCTCTGGCACTTTGGGCAATTTAACAATCCCTGAGAGGAGGAGCTGTTGCAAGAGCTGGTCAGAAGCATAAGTTGAGCGTAGCCGCAGGAATCATATTTTTTTGATACAGACCTTTTATAAAATCGTACAAACAGAACTTGATTTATTAAAAAAAAAATTATGAACGAAACAACGCAAAAACTGATACTTGCCGAGCTGAAGGCGAAAGAATTATTTAAAGCAGTTGAGGACAGGGGATTAATAATTCCCGGAAAATCAGAAAAGCAACTTAGCGATGAAATTGTACAGATTGCCAAAGATGATTTTGGAACAGACATACATTGGGGAAAAAAAATTGTGCGAACGGGTATCAATACCTTACAACCCTACAGTGCAGATCCGCCAGATTTGTTTATCCGGGATGACGATATATTGTTCTTCGATTTTCACCCCGTTTATGAAGGTTGGGAGGCTGACCTTGGAAGAACGTATGTTTTAGGCAACGACCCCTTGAAACTTAAAATTAAAAACGATGTGGAAGCGGCCTGGCACGAAGCAAATGCCTGGTATTTTAAACAAAACAGTCTTACAGGTGCTGAGTATTTTAAGTATGTTGCAGACCTTACCAGGCGCTATGGTTATGAATTTGGCAATGCAATAGCCGGTCATATTGTTGGGCCTTACCCGCATGAACAGCCCGATGACCCGAATGAT
This sequence comes from Chitinophagales bacterium, assembly GCA_031376295.1. Taxonomy (GTDB): domain Bacteria; phylum Bacteroidota; class Bacteroidia; order Chitinophagales; family Chitinophagaceae; genus Ferruginibacter. The sequence goes on along the minus strand of JANMDL010000836.1, from coordinate 1,724 downwards.
GTATGTTTGGATGTACACCCCGATAATCATACTGATATACTTCAACCCGATAAATACGGAAACAAAAGACATTGGATGCTGGAACTGCATTTTGCAGATAAAGTAAATAATATAGGCGCCTTTTTTGAGCAATTGCTCGCAGAAGGATAAATAAATGACCCGGTTTATAACTTTTTAGGTAAACAAATAGTTCCGGCTTTTGTTATCACAGCAATTACAGCAGCATGAAAATAGCAAAAGCGTATAATTTTTTATATTCCTGGCAACTGATACCCGAAAAATGTGATTACCAGCATGGTGTACCGCCCAAAAGCAGCATTTACAAGATGGACAGCAATGACGGTGATGATTTTATGACCATCAGCCTGAGCTGGCTCACACACGACAACCAGTCTTTTAAAACGGCCTATCAATTAGTACCCGATGGAGAACTGCACCCTTTTGAGCATGAAGAAGTGGCCAGTACCATCCGGGGCGAATTTATTGGTTCGCATACTTTTAAAATTACTGCTGCCAAAGCCGATAAATTGGTATGGGATGTTACTAAGGAAATACAGCCAAACGGTTACATGAAGCTTACACAAACCGGTATTGGCGATGATGGCAATGAGTATACCAATGTACAGTACTATCACAAGCAGCTTAGTGTGCTGCCTTATGCAAGCAGTGTAAGCGGTGCTGTAATAAAGCCAACCGAAGAAGGGGTGATAAAGCACAAGGCACTCACCGCCATGGAAGAGCAAACCAATATGCAGCTCGACCAGATACGCAAGCAGATTGAGCTGCTGGCCGTGCAGGCACATGCCATACAAAAGCGCAAGGAACTCAGCCTGATGATTTATGAAGCCAGCCTGAAATTCAAGCCCAATATCGGCCAGGTATATCACCTGTACGAAAAAAATGACGGTAATTTTATGCTGTCGCTGGTAGCCCCGGGCGAATGGGGCGGGGCAGGGCCGTTTAAAGAATTTGTATCTTCTGTAAAATTACTTGCCGACCATACCTGGGTAGAGATATAATAGGTATATTGCACATACTAAACATACTCATAATGAAAGCGAAGTTTCTCCTGACGGTACTTGTTGCCATTTCCACAAATATCTTTTCGCAGCTCAACCTTGATTTTGAGCAGTTTAATGCTGACAGCTCACTTGTAAAATGGAAAAAAAAAGCCACCCCCAGTATTATTAACGGCTACAGCAGTGCTGTTGATTCAGTTACAAAATACTCGGGCAGGTACGCCTTGGTGCTTAAAAGTACGGAAGAGCGTAAAGAGGGTTCTTTTGGTTCAATAGGTGCCGTCATTCCTGCAGATTTTGTTGGTAAACAAATTACGTTAAAGGGGCATCTCAAAACAGCCGGCGTGGATGGTTATGCAGGCCTCTGGATGAGCATTACCGATGAAGAGGGTGAGGTGCTGGGTTTTAACAATATGGAAAATCAGAACATCAGCGGAACCAGGGATTGGGCATCATACAGTTTTACCATTGACCTGGCATCAGGCAGCAAGATAATCGCATTTGGTGTTTTGCTGGTGGGTACTGGCACTACTTGGGCAGATAACCTGGAAATTATTGTAGATGGCATACCTGTTGAAAAGGCTACTAAAAAAGAGATAAAGCAAACGCCGGCTGCATCTGCATACAAAAACGGATCTGGTTTTGAACTGGAGATTGTAAAGGGAACGCAGGTAAAAAACCTGGCCGCATTGGGCATGGTTTGGG
>JANMDL010000827.1:0-5722 GCA_031376295.1 Chitinophagales bacterium | reverse complement strand
AACAGCGGCAGTTTTTTTGCAAACATCGTTACCGCAGCGGGTAGCATATTTCCTGGCTTTAGTAATGTTGCTGCAGGTGGCAATACTTATACATTGAACCCAACATCAACAGTAAAAACGGTTATCTGCATTAGTGATGGCGCCAACTGGACGGTGGGGAAGATTGATTAATTGATTAGATGTTATGCTGATTGGATGATGTGCTGATTGCGAACTTTCTGTGGGTTATGAGTAATGAGTTATAAGTTATGAGTGTGTTTAACTTGGCAGCAATTTTACACTTTGAAGGCATCAACCTGGTGCCACAAGTAACCTGTTCACTGTCCGCTGCGCAGGTTGGTGAATAATTACCGATTACTAACTGCCTGCGGTCGTTTTGGGTATGGTACGGATAATTGAATTATTTTTGAAGATGTTAAAATAAAGGTATGACTGTAAAAACAATAGCACTGCTTACGGCGCTGTTTACTGCAGATGCACTTTCGGCCCAGCAATTGGCCAAAGCGGTTGACTGTAAAATAGTTACTTCTCCAGGTACCAAAGTGGTGATTAACGGGGGCATTACTTTTACAGGCACCAGCAACTGGAAAGACAGCGGCGAAGTGTTTATTACACGTAATACTGGTGCTGGCCGTGAAAACTGGGCGGACTCCACTTCTGCCGGTGTATACGACGTTACCAGTAATGGCAAGGTGAATTTCACAAGTGATTCTTTGCAATACTTTTATGGCAATACAAGGTTTTACAATTTACGTGTAGCGGGTGACAGCGGTCTCTGTTTAAATACAGATGCCGAAGTACGCAACCAATTAAATATTGATAAAGCGCTGCTCTTTACATCAACAGCCAGTAAAATATATGTAAGCAACCCTGCTGTCAATAGTATTCAAAGTACCAACAACTTTGCCAATAGCTGGGTGCATGGCCGTTTGGAAAGGGCTGCAAATGTTACCAGTCCTTTTTACCTTTTTCCGGTAGGTAAAATAAAAGCCGGAGACAGCTTATATGCGCCGGTAAGGCTCGCCAAATTTAATACAGCCAATGCAAGGTACCAGGCGGAATATTTTCCGGATACGCCTTTTGACCGCACCAACGTACTGGCCCCTCCTATTGACCATATCAGCATTGTGGAGTTTTGGGAAATTACCAGTAATATTGCTTCCGGCCCTGATGATGACGCAAGGGTGAGCCTTAGCTGGCGTGGCTACAGCCAGGTGAGTGCCAATGCCCTTACACGGGATAGCCTGCTGGTAACGCAATACCTTAATGCCCCTCCCTTCCGTTGGGATGTGCCGGGCGGCTGGGCAACAGGCAATGTAAGTGGTGCCGATAGTTTGTTTGGCTATGTAACCTCCAATAGTACCATTGGCAATTTTACTTTTGCCGAAAGAAGGTTTACCCTTGGTACTTACAGTCCGTTTAATGCACTGCCGGTAAAACTGATGTATTTTACGGCCCTGCCGGATAATGGCAAAGTACGGCTGAACTGGCATGTGGAGCAGGAAGTGGATACCAGACTGTATGAAGTGGAGAAATCAATCAACGGCACCGGCTTCAGCAAAATAAGTCAGCAAACATCATTACAAAAAGATGCCTGGATATATACCGATTACGATCCAGCGCCAGCAACAGGCTGGAATTATTATCGCCTCAAAATAACCGACAAGCTGAATAAACAAACTTACTCCGGTATTGCTAAAGTATATCTTGATAGAAATGCTCCTGTGGTGAAACTATTCCCCAACCCCGCAACGGATGTGGTAAACATACAACTGCCCGGTGCCTTAGCCGGAAAAGTTACCCTGCTATTGTACAGCAGTACCGGTTCATTGATTTCATCAGCCAGGCCATCATCAGCCACGGTGCAGTTGAATGTACGGCAGTTAGCAGCCGGTAATTACTTTGTAAAAATTATTAATGGAAACGGGGTGAAAGTCTATCCTTTTGTGAAGCAGTAAATAATTGCTCCGTTGGCAAAAGGCGAGATGGGGCAAAATAACCAATCATATTTTAAGTCATACAGCAATGTGTGGCTTTTTTAATACAGCCATTACCGCTGTCCGGTCTTTGCCCAACAACGAAATGACTGCACGGCCTTTTCTTGTGGCCTTGTGTTTGACCAATGGCAAAAGTGCCGCAGGATCTTTTATTGCTTTTCGCAGCATTTTTTACCTTTAAGTAAATCAATACAACCTCTCACTAAATAAAATCCAACCTTAGCAGCTTCACCCCTATTTTTAATTTCCCCTGATTTTAACGCTTTATCCAGCATCCTGTAAGAACAATTTATACTTAAATCAATTGTTATGAAGCAATTTTTTATGGCTCTATGCTCCTGCACAATCATACTGGTTGGCCATTTACAAACCTATGCCCAATCTTTTGCCATTAATACCGATGGCAGCACAGCCAATGCCAGCGCCTTGCTGGATGTAAAAGCTACCGACAAAGGTGTGCTGCTGCCCCGAATGAGCAAAGCGCAAAAGAATGCCATCCCTTCACCGGCAACCGGGTTATTGGTTTTTCAGGATACGCCAGACAGTGTGGGTTTTCACTATTACAATGGAGCAGCCTGGGTGTGGCTGGCCAATGCGGGGATAAATACCGGCTGGGCAATAACGGGTAATACGGGTACCAATATTACAAATCATTTCCTGGGCACTACAGATAATGTGCCATTGAGCTTCAGGCAAAACAATAACTGGCTGGGCCGGTGGAACAGCAGCACACATAATTATTCCATTGGCGACAGTGCCGGCAGCAAAATAAGTTCGGGGTTGGGTAATGTTGCTTTTGGCAGCAGGGCCATGTTTGAATGTACAACCGCTTTTGGCAATGTGGCCATTGGCAACAGTTCTTTGCACAACAATACATCCGGCAGCCGCAATACGGTTATTGGCGACTCTGCTTTATATACCCAAAGCTATAATGGAGGCAGTAATTTTTTAACCGACAATACAGTGATTGGCAACAAAGCCATGTTTTATAACCAGCCCGTCAGCGGATCAGCGGGCACAAAAAATGTGGCCATTGGTAACGAGGCCATGTACCTTAATACCATCGGCACAGAAAACGTGGCCATCGGGGTAAGCGCTTTAAGAGAAAACCTGACGGGTGCTGCTAATACGGTTGTGGGCAGAAGTGCCAACCGGCTGGCAAAGTCGGGTAACCTGAACAGTTATTTTGGCTATTCGGCCGGCTACAACGATTCAACCGGCAATGCTAATACAGGCATAGGCGGTTATGCTGGTCTTTTCAGCGACACGGTGAGTGCAACCACCTCAGTGGGTTATGCTGCCTCTTACTACAACAACAGGGATAATATTACCGCTATCGGGGCTTATGCCGGTGTAAACAACTCCCGTACATCCAATAATCCTGCACAGGGGATTGAAAACACAATGGTGGGCTATGCTGCCATGACGGGTAATGCCTTTGGCAGTCAAAATACAGTGGTTGGTTATAAGGCCATGTCTATTTTTGAGCCGTTTGGTTCATTTTCCGGAACGGCTCCTTCCCGCAATGTGGCCATTGGAGATTCAGCACTGCAGGCTAACCGTAGTAACGACAATGTAGGCATCGGCTACCGGGCCCTCGCCAGTGTGAACAATGTAAATATGAACGGCCATGTAGCAGTGGGCAGCCGTGCTTTACTCAATACAACTGCCAACTATCCCAATACGGCCATTGGTTACTCCAGCCAGGACAGTGCCTCCACCGGCTATGCCAATACCAGCCTGGGCAGTTACAGTTTAACCCAAAACGAAACAGGGTACAACAATACCGCCATTGGCAATGCGGCCATGTACGAAGCGAATGGCAGTGGTATCAATTTGAGTCATAACACGGCGGTGGGCAATGATGCGTTACGATTAACACGGTATTATGGCAACACGGCCATTGGTGCCAGTGCCTTGCGCAATGATACAGCAGGTGTGTACAATTCGGCTATGGGCTACCGGGCCATGTACAATAACAGGTCGGGTGTGGGCAATGTGTCGGTTGGTTATGATGCCATGTATACCAATGAGAACAGCGACTATAATACGGCCGTGGGCTATACAGCATTGTTAAGGCATAAGCGCAATGGGTTTACCTATAATACCGCTTTAGGTTCTTTTACCATGGAGCAGGATAGTACAGGGTATCAAAATACAGGAGTTGGCACATCGGCTTTCAGGTTTAATAAAACAGGGTTTTTAAATACGGGTGTTGGCATCAATGCAGGGTATTATCAGAAAGAATCTCAAAATACATTCATAGGTGCCTATGCCGGCGTGGGCGAAAGAGCACCATACAACAATTTTGCAGCAGATACCGGGAATGCAAATACGGGACTGGGTGCTTTTTCATTAACAAGAGTGGCTAATGGCAGCAACAATGTGGCTCTTGGGTATTATGCCTTGTCTGGCGATTCAAGTGGCAATAATAATGTGGCCATTGGCAGCGATGCGCTTGCTACCAATACCACAGGCTCACTCAACACCGCCCTGGGGCATAATGCCGATGTATCATCCGCTGCATTAACCAATTCCACGGCTATCGGGGCCAATGCCTATATAGCACAAAGTAACAGTATGGTACTGGGCAGCATCAGCGGTATCAATGGAGCCACTGCCAGCACACTGGTGGGCATCGGCACCAATTCACCCACTGCCCGGCTGGATGTGGATGCCAATTTTAAGTTGGGTAACTCAGGCAGTATTTTAAATGAGATCATCAAGGCCACGGTAGTGTATGATATTGTCAGCCTTGCAGTGGGAGCAGTGGATATTCAAACCTTTGCTGTAACCAATGCAGTGGCAGGTTCCACGGTATTTATTTCCCCAAATGGAGCCCTGCCCAATGGCATTACCATATCCTATGCAAGGGTATCGGCAGCCAATACTGTAGAAGTGAAATTTGTAAACGCAGGCACAGCTACGCAAGACCCTGTCAATAATACTTTTTATATTACGGTTATCAGGTAACGGGTATAATCAGGCGGCCGGCCAATGGCTTTGCCCTGTTCAGCAACAGCCGGGTTTAAGTAGTGTCGCAGTTTCAAAAAAAATATTTATTGCCACTGAAACACAGAAGCACTGTTTTTTGTATTTTTCTGTGTTTCAGTGCTTTCTGAGGCAGGTTGAAAACTGCGCAGCAGCGTTGTTCTTATTATGATTACTCAAACTGAAACAGTACCCGGGTTTATATGAGTTGTATTTTTAAGCACATTGAGTTACTTTTGCAGCAAAGCAAATTGCAATGATACAGCGCATACAAAGCATCTGGTTAGTACTGGCATCTGCCTGTGCATTTTTGAGCCTTAAATTTTCTTTTTACGATGGCACTTATGCTGTTAATAACGAATACCACCAATTAACCGGCACCGACAATATTAAACTGCTTATAACCACCTGCCTGCTAGGGGCAATAGCACTGTTCACCATATTCTTATTCAAAAGCAGGAAACTGCAACTGCGTATGTGCATTGCAGGTATATTGCTGAATGTATTGCTGGTTGTGCTGTATTATATTGAAACAAAAGATTTTAGTAAGGGCACATATAATATTGCGGCACTTTTGCCTGCAGCTATTGTTATCTTATTCTTTTTGGCAGCCCGTGGCATCAGCGCCGATGAAAAATTAGTAAAGGGCAGCGACCGGCTGCGATAAAAGCTTATTCCACGTCATTAAATTCCTGCTGTAAATCGTAGCTTTTATCCTTCATTCGCTGCAAAAA
>JANMDL010000816.1:0-12560 GCA_031376295.1 Chitinophagales bacterium | reverse complement strand
CACCAACAAACCCTGCTTTGCAACCGGCCGTGGCGAACTGCTGCAACCGTTATCGCTTAACCTGACGGCATATAATATTGTTCTTGTTCACCCCGGCATTCACGTTAATACAGGATGGGCTTTTTCGCAAACAACCCCTGCCCTTCCTGCCAAATCAATACAACAGGTTATACAGCAGCCCATCCATACCTGGAAGGATGAACTGGTAAATGATTTTGAGCAGCCGGTATTTTCAGCTTATCCGGAAATTGCAGAAATTAAAAAATCGCTGTATCAAAACAATGCTGTTTATGCATCCATGAGCGGCAGCGGCAGTACCGTATTTGGTATTTTTGAAAAAACAAACAGCCCGGCACTCATTTTCCCGGAAACTTATTTTGTAAAAACAGTGGCTTTGTAGATAGTGTCCCATTTTCAAAATGGGTATTGCCGCTGAAACACAGTAACACTGTTATTGTATTTTCTCTGCTTCAGTGCTTCTGTGACAAAAAAAGCTGCACAGCAGCACTGGTATTAGTGCCTTTTACTTAAAGTGATATGCTACCCTTTCTTGCTTATCCCGTTGGTTAAAAACCAGACGGGGGCATTCGAAATCTGAAAAGCCTCTATGCGCCGCCGCCTACGTCTTTGACCAGCGGCGAAGCATAAAAGAAATGTTACTCAATGATGACCATTGCCCTGGTTGGTACCCTCTCCCACCAGCGACAATTATATATAACTCAAGGCTAAGTGCTTGATGGTTAGCAATATGTCAACATCCAAAAGAATCGAATAGCAGTATGTGGCTTATACTTAAAATACCCATCCATTCCTATTCAGAAAGTGCTTTCGAAGGATGGGCCTCGGAAAAAAATTGCGTTAAGAAACCGACGGAGGAGGTTCAGTGAGACAAAAAACAATAAATATGACCGAACTAAAATTTTCATGGCTGGGTAAAAAATGAAATTAATGTTACCGCTGTCAGGCCATATTCTTAGCTTGTAAGTTGCACTATTGCTGGGATTTATTCCACTGCTGTGACTCATTTCATTTTACCCAGACAGGGAAATTTTTAGCTTTTTTTCCGCAGCCCTTGATTTTTGGTTCTTTTCATCAAGGAAAAGAACCAAACGCTCATCATACTCTTCCATTTATCAGTGCTGGTATAAAATGGGAAGCTTCATTTGTAATAGAAACTTTCCGAACAGTTGAGGTCTTTGACAAATTGAGTGAGGGATTTGTCAATCAGGCTATTGCAGCAGTTCTGCAGCCACCCTGCTCGGGGAATTTGAAATGTTCCTGCCTGGAATTATTTAGCCGGCTTTATATATTCCGCCCATAAAAGATTGGTGCCGGGGTCGGGTACTAATGATACCACAGCATCCTGTGATGGCAAAGTAAATTTTGATATTCTTTTAGAGATATCCACTGTTTTTAGGATATTGCCCTTGGCTGTTTTTATCATTACTGCTAATGGAAATGTAAACAGCCCCGTTTGTTTTTGATCAACGGTAAGTATTACAGCTTTTCTTGCCGGATTGTATTTCCAGCTAATATCCAGTACAGGCAGGCCGGGCTGCCGCAACCACTGGTTAAGCATGGGAGCCAGTGCCTTACCAGATACTTCCTGTGCTAATGTAATAAAATCATCTGAGTTAGCATTTTTTCCAGCGTAGCGGCTGTAATACTCCCTGATGATTTTGTGAAACACAGCATCGCCAACCCTGCGGCGCAGCATGTGCAATATCCATCCGCCTTTTTGATAAGAGTTGGCATTCAGCAACTGCATATAATCCGATGTAGTGTCTATCACCGGCATGGTGGAGCTTTGTGCAAAACCAATCACCTGGTTACGTTCTCCCTGCAGCCTGCGGTTAAGGCTGTCGGTACCATATTTTGATTCAAGATAAACATTGGTCATATAAGTAGCAAAGCCCTCACTAAGCCATAAATGATTAAAACTTTTTTCTGTTACCATATTGCCAAACCACTGGTGGGCTATCTCATGCGCCAGTAAATCCTCAATGGTTCTTTTACCAGTTACCGATTGTTCAAAGTAAAAGATGGCACTGGCATTTTCCATGCCCCCAAATATGGTTTTTGATTGCACATTGGCCAACTTTTTATACCCATAAGGGCCTATATAATCAATAAAATACCGCAGTATTTCTTTGGCCTGGCTGTAGTCGTAAAAGCCTTTGTCTTTCTCCTCTTCGTACACCCAACTGTACAGAGGTATATCGCCCACACTACCTGCATCACCCACGGCAAAATCGGCTGCACCAATCACCATTACCTTGGTAGGCAGCAGCACAGTTTCTTTCCAGTGGGTAAGTGTAGTACTGTCGGCCAGCAACTGTTCAGCCACTTTTACACCATTGCTCACAATACTGTAATGCTGCGGTGCAGTAACAATAAATTCAACACTGGCCTTATCAAGCGGTACATCGTTGCAGGGCAGCCAGTTGTGTGCCCGGTTGGGCCAGTTATCACCAAAAAAAGTACGTTTCTTAAAAATGCTCTGGCCAATAATTAATCCGTCGGCAGGTATGCCTTTGTATCTTACGGAAAATGTTCTTGCATCACCCTGTTTTAAACCGCCTCCAAAGTTAATGGTAAGTTTATTGCTGATATGGGTAAACGGAATTTTATTGCTTCCTTCGGCAACATCCAACACTTCCATGCCTTTACCCTCCGGATTAATGCTGGCAAGATCAAGCTGACAATTATTGGTAGCCCTGGGAAAAACTGCTGTGATGGTGCCGGTACCTTTGATGGTATCTGATGCGTCAGAGAGGGTAAGTTCAAAACGGTAATGCTGTACATCAACGGTGTTGCTGGTTTGTGCATGTATACCTGGTAATTGTGCAATCAGAAAAGTAAAGACCAAAACTTTTTTCATACTGTGAAATTAAGGTTTTTGCAGAATATATTACAGCAGCTTCAGTTTGGATGATGCCAGTGCCTGTGCTTAATCAGGACTTTTGGCACCAATAGCTTAACCCAGTAGTTATAACAAAACAGTAAACTTACATACGGGTTTTTATAACCGCTGCAGCATATCCACCACACCTTCTTTTTTCAGTATCAGGTAACCAAGGCGGTCGTTGCTGATACCGTCTTTTAACTGGTAGCTAAACTTTAACTGGTCGCCCTCCACGGTTGTTTCAAAATATTTAAAACTGATATTGGGATATTTTTTCAGGTCCTCGCCTATCTCATACAAATGGGTGGAAAGTACAAACAGTGAGTTACTGATTTTCAGCAAGCCCTCAATCACCGTACTGCTGCATTTCATGGCATCCTGTATATTGGTGCCTTTAAACAATTCATCAATCAGTATCAGCCATTTTTTACCATTATTTATTTTTGTTACAGTAGCTTTAATACGCTGCACCTCATTGTAAAAATAACTTTCGCCACGGGAGATATTATCCACCACATTGATATTGCTCAGCATACCATCAAACATACTCAGTTGCATTTGCTGTGCCGGTACGCCCATGCCTGTATGCGCTAAAAAGGCAGCAGTACCAATAGATTTGATGAAAGTACTTTTGCCGGCCATGTTGGCACCGGTTAAAAAAAGGAAATTGCTCTGCTGGTCAAGTGTAACATCATAAGCCACCGGTTGTGGTAGCAGCAGGTGATATAACCCTTTTACAGCCAGGTGTGGTTTACTGGTTTCAATAAACTCAGGAAATATAAGCTGGTACTGCTTTACGGCCATTGCCATGCCATACCAGGCATCTAATTGAGAATATAGCGAAACCAGGTGCAAAATGTTCTGCTTGTAATGATACCTGAAAAAATTAGCGAAATACAATTGCTCCCCTGTAGTAAGCCCACTTGCTTTTTCATGCTTTGCTGCAATGTCAAATTGCTTTTTAGAAATAATCTTTTTAACCTCATTCAGCAGGTTTAATAATGGCAGCGGCGCATCATCAGTTAAAAAATTTGCCACAAAGGCCTGTAAGCCTTTAATAAAATCAAAGCAATGTACTACCGAATATTTTACCAGCGAATAATCAGGCGCATGAAAAAATCTGTAATTAAAAGCACTGATAGCAGAAGCGCTTGCCGGAATCTGGTCGAGTAATGTTTCGTAAAACTTCTCCACCACCATAATGGTACCATTGCTTATCCGCATTGGCCATTGCTGCTCTTTTTTTATAATGAGTTGTAATGTTTGCTGTACACCCTTAATGGCTTCAATGCTGGCAAGTGGTTGGTTCAGGTTATGATACAACTGATCCCTTCCTCCCACAGTCCGGGTAAGATTCAGTTTGCTGAACACAGAAAAGTCTTCCTCAGCCGTAAAAACTGAAAGATCGCTAAGCGTGGTTTGGTCTATCTCCATTACGTATTTAGTTGATTGGTTGGTTAGTTGAAAGGTTGATTAGTTGGCCAGTTTAAAGGTTGATTTATTGAAGTGTGTGAAATGTTACATACTTATCAACCAATCAACTTATCAACTTACTTCCTTTCAAACTGCATCCGTTTACCCTTCTTAGATTCATCAAACATCCCGTTTCCATATACCATCTGCCCGTTTACCATCGTATTGGTTACCACAGCTGGAAAAGTAAAGCCTTCCAGCGGGCTCCAGCCGCATTTGAATAAAATATTTTCTTTTGTTACAGTTTGTGACGCTGCCATATCCACCACAGCCAGATCAGCATAGTATCCTTCCCTTATGTAGCCTCTTTCTTTTATGTTAAAGCAATCAGCCACAGCATGGCTCATTTTTTCAGCTATTTTTTCTAAAGAAATCCATCCCAGTTTCTGGTAATGCAGCATTAGCAGTAAAGGGTGTTGAACCAATGGCAAACCAGCATGAGCATTTTCATAAGCCCCCTCCTTTTCTGCCCGGGTATGCGGCGCATGGTCGGTGGCAATCACATCCAGCCGGTCATCCAGCAGGGCCTGCCACAGGGCTGCTTTGTTTTGCGGAGCTTTAATAGCCGGGTTGCATTTTATATTATAACCCAGGGTGGCATAATCATCTGCGGTAAAATGCAGGTGATGTACACATACTTCCGCAGTAATGCGTTTTTCCTTCAGCGGCAGCATATTGCTGAAAAGCTGCAGCTCTTTTTCGGTGCTGATGTGCAGTATATGAAGCCGGCTGTTGTACTTTTTGGCAAACTGTATGGCAGTTAAGGAGGATTCAAAACAGGCTTCAGCATCCCGTATCAGCGGATGATCCGCAGGGCTCAATTCCCCTTTTTCACTTTTCAGGCGGTCGTAATTGGCCTTTATTATTTTTTCGTCTTCGCAATGTGTGGCTATCAGCAATTCACTTTCCCTGAATATTTTATCTAAGGTAAGGTGGTTATCTACCAGCATATTGCCCGTGCTGCTGCCCATAAATATTTTTACCCCGCAAATATCCCGGCTGTGCTTATTGGTTTTTAGCACTTCATCAGCATTGCTATTGCTTACGCCCATAAAAAAGGAGTAGTTGGCCAATGAGGTAGCTGCCCCAATGGCATATTTATCTTCCAGCAGCTCCAGTGTAAGCGCATTGGGGATGGTATTGGGCATTTCCATAAAGCTGGTAACACCACCCGCCACGGCAGCCCTGCTCTCAGTATAAATGCTGGCTTTGTGGGTAAGCCCGGGTTCCCGAAAGTGTACCTGGTCGTCTATCACACCCGGAAAAAGGTATTTACCGCTGCCATTTATTTCGGTAATATTACCCCTTGCATCTATCACCGGGGCCATTTTTTCAATTCTTTCCCCGGTAACTAAAACGTCGAGGCACTGAATTTTTCCCTCATTTACTACTTGAATGTCCTTAAAAAGGTACTTTTGCATATCTTGAAAAATAGAGATTGAATAAATAATTAAAGAATCAGATGCAAATTATTAAAAGTGTTATCAAATTATTGGTTTTTATTTCCCCCGGTTTTGCCGCAGCACAATCAACTTACCTTAACCAGGGGGCTAAAGAATATCATTTTGTTGACAGGCTGGAAATAAAACAGCAAACCAATACCGATCTTAATTTTTCAACGCTCAAGCCCTTTAACCGCAAAGCCATTGTAAGGCAGGCCGAGTTTTTAGATAGTGCCCGCATGGGTTATACCGATTCCAGTGGTGTTGACAAATATAAAGAGTGGACCGACCTGGATCTTACCCCCGTAGATGAATACAACCTCCGCAGCCTGCTGATGAACAATAGTGAGTGGGTAAGCGGTGTGCGGGAAGATTTTATGTCTAAAAAAACCTTTCTCAAGTCATTTTACAAAACAAAAACAAACTTTCTGGAAGTTAACAATAAAGACCTTTTTTTAGTGATAAACCCTGTGCTGCAATTGCACCAGGCCATAGAGCCGGGTTACGACCAGGCCATTTTTCTTAACAGTCGTGGTATCAGTACCCGTGGTATGATTGGCCGCAAAGTAGGCTTTTCGGCAATGATTACCGATAACCAGGAGCGTGGCCCGCAGTTTTTTCAAAAGCAGGTGGACAGGTATGATGCAGTACCGGGTGTTGGTTTTTACAAGCCATTTAAAAAGAACGGAGTTGATTATTTTGATGCAAGGGGTTATTTTACTTTTAATGCAGCTAAGTTTATAGATTTTCAGTTTGGGTTTGATAAAAACTTTATTGGCAATGGCTACCGCAGCCTTTTTTTGAGCGACTGGGGCAACAGTTATCTTTTTGCTAAAATTAATACCCGTGTATGGAAGTTTAATTACCAGAACCTGTTTATGGAGCTGATGCCCTCATTTGAAAAAAGGGGCGATACCCTGTTAGAAAGGAAGTATGCGGCCATGCACCACCTGAGCATGAATGTGACCAAATGGCTCAACATCGGCCTGTTTGAGGGTGTGGTTTTCGGACGCCGCAACCGCTTTGATTTTCAGTACCTTAACCCCGTTATCTTTTACCGGCATATTGAGGGTACGCTGGGCAGTAAAGACAATGCTGTGGCAGGTATAGATTTTAAAGCCAACCTGGCACACAGGGTACAGGTGTACGGCCAGTTGCTGCTGGATGAATTTATTCTTTCTGAAATAAAAGGCAATCGTGGTTTCTGGGCCAACAAATGGGGCTTGCAGGCGGGGCTTAAATACATTGATGCATTTGGGGTGCGTAACCTTGATGTGCAGCTCGAAAGCAACAGGGTAAGGCCTTTCACGTATTCGCATACCGATTCCACTGCCAACTACACGCATTATAACCAGCCGCTGGCGCACCCGCTTGGCTCTAATTTCCAGGAGTTTGTGGGCATTGTAAGGTATCAGCCTTCGCCCAAATGGCATTTGTATGCAAGGGCATTGTATTATAACCAGGGGTTAGACAGCCTTAATGGTACCAACCAGGGAGCAGATCCCTTCAGGGCCAATGTTGATGGTCGCAGCAGGGACATCGGGTTCAAGCTCGGCAGTGGCAGAAAAGTTAATTGCCTCAATGGATTAATGCAGGTATCTTACGAATTAAGGGAAAACCTGTTTATTGATGTGTCAATGTTATACCGTAATTATAAATTTGCCAACGAACCGGGGGAGAGCAATACCACACTTGTTACAGCGGGTATAAGGCTCAATATGTTTAAAAGAGATTATAATTTTTAAGCAGGTACCTGTTTTGAAGGTAAACTAACCATTAACCATCTTATTTTTTATGAAACGGACTAAACTTACAACGATTGCTTTTATCTGCCTATCACTGGCAGGGCAGGCACAAAAAAAAGATAAACTGAACCTTACGCTGGATGGTATATGGTCGGGCTATTTTGACGAGCAAAGAAAACAGGTGCATATGCTCAGCACCAGCAACCGCTTTGCGTTTATGAAAGCAGTGCCCGAAAAAAACCTGCAGATGATCTTCTCCCTCGATTTTGAAACGGCTAAAATTGTGGATACCGTCTTTTCTAACCAGATAAAAATAGCCACCGACTCATTGCCCATTACCTTTACTTATTTTGAAGACTTTAACTTTTCACCTGACGATAATAAGATTCTGATTAAAACACAGATAGAGCCGCTCTTCAGAATAAGCACCAAAGAGTTTTGCTATGTGTGGGATATCCAGAAAAAATCATTGAAAACAGTTTCGGGTGATGGTAAGCAGAATTACCTCAGCTTTTCGCCCGACAGCAGGAACCTTGCCTTTGTACGGGATGGTAACCTGTATGTAAAAAACCTGGAAACAGATGCCCTGCAGCCCATTACTTTCGATGGCGCATTGGGCCAGAACCTTTACGGCATGGCCGATGCATTGTATGAGAATAATTTTGGGATGACACAGGCTTATCAATGGAGCCCCGACGGGCAAAAAATAGCCTTCCTGCGGTTTAATGAAAATACAGTGAAATCTTTTCCTATCTCTTACTACGACAAAGTATATCCCGAAACGGTAAAGCAGCGCTATCCCAAGGCGGGTGAAATGGTGCCGGAAGTGCAGGTGTTTATGTATGATATCAAAAACAAAATTTTAACCCCGGTGGATGTGGGGCTTAATCCTAATCAATACATCACAGGGTTTAAATGGGCTCCCGATGGCAATATGCTGTATGTGCAGCGGTTGAACAGGCCGCAAACCAACCTGGAAGTGCTGAGAGCCGATGTAAAAACCGGTAATTCCACGCTGGTGTTTAACGAAACAAAACCTGATTACGTAAAAGTTATGCCTGATAATATTCATTTTGTACCCAGTCGTAATTCTTTTTTATGGCTGAGTGAGGCGGATGGCTATATGCATATTTACGAAGTAACCAACGGGCAGAAACGGCAGATAACAAAGGGGTTTTGGGAAGACTTTGAAATAAAAGCGGTAAATGAAGGGAAGAGTGAGATTTACTTTATGGGTAATGAATCAGGCCCCAAAGAGCGGCATTTATACAAGGTGAATTTTGATGGTACCGGCCGTAAAAGGCTTACAGAAAATACCGGCTGCCACAATGTACTCATTACAAAAAACAACCGCTTTTTTATTGATGAGTACAGCTCCATCAATGTACCCACACAATACCAGATGTACAATACCGATGGCCGAAAAATTGACAAAATTATTGACAATGTTAATTTGAAAGACAGGCTGGAAGAGTACAAAATACCTGATGCGAAATTCTTCAATTTTACTTATAACTTCAAAACCGATGTGAGGGGTTGGCTGATAGCGCCCTACGATGCCGGTAACAGGCGGCTGCCCGTGCTTATATATGTGTACGGGGGCCAGGGCAAGCAGGAAGTGCTTGACCAGTGGGGCGATAAATTTACCCTTACCATACGCCAGCTGGCTAATCAGGGATACTTAGTGGCATGTATTGATCCACGGGGTACACCCGGCAGGGGAGAGGCTTACCGCAAAGCCACATTTAAAAAACCCGGTGATATAGAGATGGAAGACATTATTGCATTGAAAACACACCTTAAAAATAATTACACTGTGGACAGTACCAACATGGCCATCATGGGCTGGAGTTATGGCGGATATTTATCGGCCCTTGCTGCCACCAAGTATGCCGGGCTGTTTAAGGCAAATATTGCTATTGCACCGGTAACCAACTGGCGGCTGTACGAAAATGTATATGCTGAGCGTTTACTGCAAACACCCGGCGAAAATGCAGAGGGCTACAATGCCAGCGCACCGGTAAACTTTGTGAGCAATTACAACAAAGGGTTACTGCTGATGCACGGCACAGCAGATGACAATGTGCATTTTCAAAACAGCATGGAGTTCAGTAAAGAACTGGTGAAGGCCCGCAAGCAGTTCGACCAGCAGTTTTATCCCGATTACCTGCACAATATCAGCGACAACAGCCCCAATAATGCAAGGATACACCTGTTTACCAAAGTGACAGATTTTTTAAAGGAGCAGCTGGGAGGGAAGAAGTGATTTTATGATTAACTGATTGGATAATGTGATGATGAGAAAATTGCCAGGAGGAATTGAGTGTTTTCCCGGTCAGTATTGATGGGTGTAAAGAAGAAAAAAATTATATTTGTAAAAAACACAGTTATGGGGTTGGTATATGCTGATATAGAATTGATAAATGGCGCTGATTTAGTTTTGGCAAAGCGGAATTTTATCGGAGAAGAAGAAGTGAAAAGAATGATGATAAGCGCATTGGTAGATACAGGCATTTATTACCTGTGCATAAATGAAACCATACAGGAGTAACTTGGATTGCCCTTTATTGAAAAACGCA
The DNA here is from genome assembly GCA_031376295.1 of Chitinophagales bacterium. Lineage (GTDB taxonomy): Bacteria > Bacteroidota > Bacteroidia > Chitinophagales > Chitinophagaceae > Ferruginibacter. The sequence goes on along the minus strand of JANMDL010000816.1, from coordinate 2,416 downwards.
AAGCACAGTTGGCCAATGGCAGTGTAGAGGAATATGAGGTGGTAGGTCCCCGGTAGAGATAAAGTTCAAGAACAGGCGCTGTAATGTGGATACAATGTTTTTAATAGGAGATAATGAGCCGCTGCTTGGGGCTATTCCAATGGAAGATATGCTTGCCCCGCTGTATTTGAAATAAATGATAGTACATAGCGGGGGATGTGCTGATACACCCCCTTCGGCAGAAACTGATTGTTAATCCAGATCATCCTTATTTTGCATAAATAAAATTAAAATAGTTTTTGTTTTAAACTTACAGTCATCTTACCGCACGTTAATACTACAGCATCAATTCCCAACTGAAAGATTTCCCGTAACCCTTAATTTTTTACCCGGCTTAACATATAGTTTGTTGGTAGCGCTTACCTGCTGCACCCTGCTTAGTACACATTCGCCACCCGGCAGTGGGTCAATCACTATTTCAGTGTTGCCTGCCAGTGTAAGTGGTGGCACCTGGCTGCCCAGCCAGTTAGCAGCATCATCCCAGTTGCCATTGCCGGTAAAAGTATAGCGGGTTGAAAATTGCTGGGTGGTTTTACGCACAAAATTATACGTGGCATCCGTTATATACAGTTGATTGGCTGTATCAGTTGCCACACCCGTACCCTGTATCCATGCCAATGTTGCCAGACCGCCATCACCATAGTAACCACGTGTACCACTACCCGATACCGTTGTAATAATACCTGTTAGTCCATCCACTCTTCTTACCCGGCTGATGCTCTGGTCCATCAGGTAAATATTGTCACGCCTGTCGGCAGCAATCCCAAAAACACTGCCTATACGGGCAAGTGTGGCAGGGCCGCCATCACCCGTTGTACCCACAACACCCGTACCTGCATAAGTAGTAATGATGCCCGTTGCAAGATTGATTTTACGAACAGCAAAGTTATTCCTGTCTGCACAGTACAAGTTACCGCTGCCATCCACACAAAGGCTGAAAGGGCTGTTAAGCAATGCGGCAGTAGCCGACCCATTATCGCCACTATAGCCTGCCGTACCTGTACCTGCAATGGTGCTGATAATACCGGTAGCAGCATCAATTTTGCGGATACGGTTGCCTCCTGTTATGTAAATATTATTGGCCGTATCTGTACATATTCCTAAAAGACCATTCAGGTCTGCATTTAATGCCGGGCCGCTATCACCGCCAAAAATATTGCCGCCTGTACCCGCTATAGTGGTAATAATACCGGTGGCGGTATCAATCTTCCGTATGCGGAAGTTGCCAGCATCGGCTATTAATATATTGCCTGCCGTATCCATACAGGAAAAAGCCGGAATGTTAAGCTGCGCATTGATAGCTGGCCCGCCATCACCAGAAAAACCTGCTGTACCAGTACCGGCAATAGTGGTAATAATGCCAGTAGCTGTATTTACTTTTCGGATACTGTTCTTCCGTTCGGTGAGATAATAATTGTTGTTTCTGTCAAAAAAAATGCCATTGGGATTATTCAGACCCGCCGCAGTAGCCAGTCCGCCATCGCCGGTGGGGTTGGTACCAGCCCCGGCAATAGTGGTAATCACATTATCGGCCGCATTTATTTTACGTATGCGGTTGTTGTTGGCATCGGCAATAAGCAGGTTGCCGCTGGTATCAAAAAACACCAGCGGGGCACCGGCCAATTGTGCTGCCAGTGCATTGCCGCCATCGCCTGAAAAACCGGTAGTACCCGTACCTGCAATGGTGCTGATAATACCCGCTGCATTTATTTTACGGATAACGGGATTAACATTGCTGGTAACATACAGGTTACCCAAGGTATCGCCCAAAATACAACCGGGTGATGTAAGTGTAGCTGCTGTGGCAAGCCCACCATCGCCAGTATAGCCCGGTACGCCTGTGCCGGCAATGGTACTTATAACACCTGTGGAAGCGGTTACTTTACGGATGCGGTTATTACTGGACTCGGCTATAAAAATATTACCCGATTCGTCAACAAATACACCAAGCGGCAGATTGATGGCAGCGGTTGTAGCAGGCCCGCCATCGCCTGAAAAGCCTGCAGTACCATTACCAGCCACCGTAGTGATGATGCCGGTGGAAAGCGTTATTTTGCGGATACGGTTGGTGCCATCAGCTATATAAATATTACCGATACTATCCGTACAAATCCAGCGGGGAAAGCTTATGCGGGCTGCTGTTGCCAGTCCGTTATCACCGGTAAAGCCTGGTATGCCTGTACCTGCAACGGTGGTGATGATGCCAGTAGTAATATCCACTTTCCGGATGGCATGAGTATTTTGTTCGCAAATGTAAATATTGCCATAGCCATCAGGGGTGATATTCATTGGCGTATTAAGGTTGGCCGCTGTGGCGGGTATGCCGTTTACCAGCGAATAGGTTGTACCTGTACCGGCAAATGTGGAGACCAGGCCA
>JANMDL010000779.1:0-1898 GCA_031376295.1 Chitinophagales bacterium | reverse complement strand
TTCTTGAAAAATTAAAAAGTTATATCAGTAAAGCAAAAAAACCAATTTTACTGTCCATCATTTATTAGTGCATTTTACCGGCATCCCGCTAATACCGTAAGGCTTTGCTCTACTCTTTAAAAAAAAAGCAACCCCATAAAGAGGTTGCCCGATGAATTAACGTAACAGAGGCGAATATTATTCTTCTGTTTTGGTCTCTTCGGCTGCAGGAGCTTCGTCAGTGGCAGTTTCCACTTTACGCACCACAGGCTGGCCGCTACGCTTAACCATACGCACTTTTTTGTGCTCGGTCTGGCGTTTCACCACATGTGCATCATGCTCTAAACTCCATTTTGTGAACTTCTCCATTGCTGTAGCTTCGTCGAATAAGCCAAGGCTTACACCACGCAGCAAATGCTTGAGGAAAAGTACACCTTTGAAAGAAAGGATACGACGAACTGTGTCGGTAGGTTGAGCACCTTTGTGCAACCAGTCCAACGCCTTCTGGCGGTCAATCTGCACTGTAGCAGGAACCGTTTGCGGGTTGTACGTACCTAATTTCTGGATAAATTTACCATCACGTGGCGCACGTGCATCGGCAACTACGATGAAGTAAAATGGCCTTTTTTTTGAGCCATGACGTTGCAATCTCATTTTAACCATAAAAAATAGAAATTTTTTGGTTGTGAATAAATATAGGTTTCATTTCCCCCTCCCGGAAAATTCCGAAAGGACGGCGAAGATAATAAGCGGAATTAAAAATTCCAAATTTTAAAGTTAGATGATTTATTTAATGGCTGTTTATACCTGAATAGCTGCAATATGTCCCTTTTTTTAACCACACCTTAGAATTTTTTGCCACATATTCCAGCCACGGAACTTACCGCTTGCCCATACCCGGCATACGGCCCATCGGCATTTTGTTCATCATTTTCATCATACCCTTCATCTGTTCAAACTGCTTTATAAACTGGTTCAGCTCGTTTAAATCCTTACCGCTGCCTTTGGCAATGCGGTTTTTACGGCTGGGATTGATCAGATCTGGATTGCGGCGCTCTTCCATGGTCATTGAGTTAATCATCGCTTCAATGCCTTTAAATGCGTCATCGTTAATGTCAAGGTCTTTTATCTGCTTGCCCACACCGGGTATCATGCCCATCAGGTCTTTCAGGTTGCCCATTTTCTTTATCTGCTGCAACTGGGTTTTAAAGTCTTCAAAATCAAACTGGTTTTTGCGGATCTTTTTCTCCAGCCGGGCGGCTTCTTTTTCGTCGAACTGCTCCTGGGCTTTTTCTACCAGGCTCACAATATCTCCCATACCCAGTATACGCTGTGCCATCCTTTCGGGATAAAACACATCCAGGGTATCCATTTTTTCGCCGCTGCTGGCAAATTTTATGGGCTTGTTTACGGTGTATTTGATGGAAAGTGCCGCACCACCTCTTGTATCACCATCTAATTTGGTGAGTACCACACCACTAAAATCGAGGCGTTCATTAAAAGCTGCCGCTGTGTTTACCGCATCCTGGCCCGTCATACTGTCCACCACAAATAATATCTCGGTGGGGTTTACCGCTGCTTTTACATTGGCCACTTCGGCCATCATCACTTCATCTACCGCAAGGCGGCCCGCAGTATCTATAATTACAACATTCTTATTTTTTGCTTTGGCTTCCTTAATGGCATTCAGCGCTATTGTTACAGGATCTTTGGTTTCCCTTTCGCTGTACACATCTATGCCTATCTGCCCGCCCAGTACTTCCAACTGGTCAATCGCCGCAGGGCGGTAAATATCGGCAGCTACCAGCAGGGGGCTCTTACCTTTTTTGGTTTTAAGATAGTTGGCTAATTTTCCGCTAAAAGTTGTTGAACAACTGAACTGCTGATCTAGTACTAAATGCAACTACTGAATCCTCTTT
>JANMDL010000557.1:0-9712 GCA_031376295.1 Chitinophagales bacterium | reverse complement strand
CACCATCGGCCATGGCTGGGATGGTACCTTTGCAGGCAAGCCGCAGGATAGCGCCACATTTACCTGGTATGTTGAAGGGGTGGATTATAAAAACAGGCTGATTAAACAAAAGGGTACTGTGATATTGCTGCGTTGATTGGCGGGTGTGTTAATTGGATATTTCCGCCATTTTATAAAACTTCATATCCGCATTTTTTACAAAGTTGATAATGGAAAGAAGCCGCTCTTTTGTAACGCTCAGGTTGCCACCCATGCCAATATTGTGTGCCACAAATACCACACAGCCATTGTTGTCCCTGGCAGAAGTAAGTACATTATTTATTACCACATCACTGTGATTGCTTCCTTTATCAATCCCAAGCCCGTAAAGCACATCATTTTTTGGGCCTGCAGCAATGCTTTTGGCGTAATCGTAAGAGCCATTAAGGGCACGCACACTTTTAAAATACCGTTTAAGTTCTTTGTCAATAATTCCATTGTGTGCACCATAAGGGTAAGCGAAAGTTACAGGATAGTAACCATCCCGGTTCATCATTTTAAGCCCGGCTTCAATTTCGCAGCGCATCATTTCTTCAATTGTATGATGGTATTTGTACACATAGTCCATCATGTTGTAATGATTGGTGGTGTGGTAGCCTATTTCGTGGCCATGGCTTTGCAGGGCAGCCAGTTTAGTTTTTTGAGCAGCAGTAAGGCGGTTGTATTTTGAAATGTAAAAAGTGGCTTTTACACCTGCTGAGTCAAGCAGTGGCAGGTACCGGTACCAGTTATCTATACGGTCATCGTCAAATGTAAGTACTACACCCGCCTGCTGCAGGTAACCTTTTTTATCAAATTTTTTACAACTGCTGCCCGGCAGCAATGCCAAAAAAATAATGGCAAGGGTCATTGATTTATATACCATAAACAGTTTGCGGCCACAGGATTTTTTGCTGGATAATAATGTATTAAAAATGTGCGGTGGCAAATATAAAAGAATAATCAATTCAAAATTCACAATCCTGCACCATCATTTTTCACCTTTAACTCCCATTGCCAGGCGGTTCTTACCATGTCATCCAGCGTGTAAGCGGGTACCCATCCCAGCAATTGCCTGGCCTTGTTGTTATTGGCATAAATGGCTTCCACATCACCCGGGCGCCTTGGGCCAATTTGATAATTCAGGGATACATTGTTTACTCTTTCAAAGGCTTTTATTACTTCCAGTACGGTAAAGCCGTCGCCACTGCCCAGGTTAAACACATCACAGTTATCTTTTATATCATTATTGATAAGGTAATTGAGTGCAAGTGTATGTGCATGTGCCACATCACATACATGAATATAGTCACGCATACAACTTCCGTCCCTGGTAGGATAGTCGCTGCCATAAACCTGCATTTGGGGTAATTTGCCAATAGCAGTTTGTGTAATGGCAGGCACCAGGTTTGCCGGCTTACCAATGGGCATTTCGCCAATAAAATTGCCGGGGTGTGCGCCCACGGGATTAAAGTAGCGCAGTAAAACTGCTTTTATATTGTTGCTGCTTACCGTTTGGCTAACAATTTGTTCACCCGCCTGTTTTGTGTAACCATATGGCGAAGCTGCCTGTTGCAGCGGCGTATCCTCAGTAACAGGAATGGCATCGGGGTTACCGTACACTGTGCAGGAAGAAGAAAATACGAAATGAGGAACATTAAATTCTTCAGCGCATTTAAGTATGTTGATAAGGGAGTAAATATTGTTTTCGAAATACATCAGGGGTTTTTCCACCGATTCGCCAACTGCCTTGTATGCAGCGAAATGTATAATACCCGCAATATCAGGATTTTCCTGAAAGATGGCATGTGTGTCATCAAAATTGCAAAGGTCAACCTTATAATTTTTCACCTTTCTGCCGGTAATTTTTTCTACACCATCTAATATTACAGCATTGCTGCGGGAATTGTTATCTGCCGAAATCACCGCAAACCCATTCTCAATCAAATCCACAATGGTATGTGAGCCGATATAACCACAACCTCCGGTAACGAGTATCTTGTTCATAATGCAAATATAAGCAGCACTGCACTTTTTCAGGGGATTGGGCTAAAACAATTATTCTGCTGTTAAAGATTGGTTTTGCAGCCAACTGTAAAAACCCGGGTTCAAAAACACCAGGCATAAAAAAAGATGCAGCCCGGCTGCATCTTATAAAAAATTAGTATTTCCTTACAAAAAACGGCTTGCAATATAATATACCAATGCGGCAATCAATCCGCTTACCGGTATAGTGAGTATCCATGCCCACAACAGGTTAATGGTAACTCCCCAGCGTACGGCACTAAGGCGCTTAGTGGCACCCACGCCTATAATACTGCCGGTAATGGTATGCGTGGTACTTACTGGTATGCCCATTTGCCCCGTAAAAAACAGGGTAAAGGCTCCGGCTGTTTCTGCAGCCACACCTTCCAGCGGGGTAACCTTGGTAATTTTTGTACCCATTGTTTTTACAATCTTCCAGCCGCCACTCATGGTGCCAAACCCAATGGCTAAGTAGCAGGCAATGGGTACCCAGTTGGGCAACTGGCTGAAATCCTGTATACTGCCACTGGCTATCAGTGCAGCACCAATAACACCCATTACTTTTTGCGCATCATTACCACCATGGCCGATGCTGAATGCCGCCGAACTGAATAACTGCAGCTTTTTAAACATATTGGCCACCTTAAAGGCAGTGGGTGTTTTTATTTTTTCTACATACAGGTATACCAGGCAAAAGAAGATGGAGGATATTACAATGCCCCATACTATCATGGAATTGTCTGCCTTGTCAACATCTTTTTCCAATGCTTTCTGGATACTGAAAGCGGATATTTTCTTTTTTATCTTTTCAACATTTGCTTCTTTTACGGGATAAATATTGCTGAGGGCAACCATTGCGCTGTCTAAGCTGATTGTTTTATTAAGATACAGTTTCAGCGGATCTTTGTATTTTTCAGTGAGGTCTTTGGCTCTTGCAAACTCTTCTTTTTTAGCCTTGTCTTCGGTAGAAGCAGCTTCTAAAACTAAGTAATCATTCAGGTTGCGCACATCATCCTTCAGCCTGCTCGCCTCAATATCTTTCAGCCAGCCTTCATTGTATGCTTTTTCTGCAATGGCATGTGCACTCGTATTGTCAAAATCATCAGTGAGGGCCTTTATTTTTTCGTAACTGGGCAATGCCTTGTCTAACTTTTCCTTGGCCGTATTGTATTCTTTTACAGCAGTGCTGTCGCTGGCGTTTGCTTTAAGCCTGGCCGTGGCAACCGCAACTTCTTTTTTGTATTTATCTACTTTTAAAAACTTCTGCAGGTTTTCGTCCATTTTACCCGTTTCAAATTTGTCGAACAGGATAAATGTAATGGCAGTAGCAGCAGCAATAATGGCAATGCGTATCCATATATTGCGCATAACAGTTACAATGGTAATAAAAATTGACACGCACATACCAATAAGTGGCGCCAAAAAAATAAAAAGTACTGTTTTTAATATGATGTCTGACTCCACCACCTTTCCCCACGATATGCCAATCCCTTTTACTGATATGGCATGTGCAATGGCAGCACCCGCAAGCCCGCCAATAAGTGTGTGTGAAGAGGAAGAAGGAATGCCATACCACCAGGTGAGCAGGTTCCAGAAGATGGCTGCAATCAACCCGGAAAATATTACCGGTAGTGTGATAAACTCTTTGGTAACAGTTTTGCTGATGGTATTGGCCACCGCATGATCTTTAAAAATAAAATAAGCCACACAATTAAAAATAGCAGCCCATACTACCGCCTGAAAAGGAGTAAGTACTTTGGTGGAAACCACCGTGGCTATTGAGTTGGCTGCATCATGAAACCCGTTGATGTAATCGAATATAAGGGCTAAAATGATGATGATTACTACTAATGTCATAAAGTTTGAATGTGCTGATATACTGATGTGCTGATTTGCTAATTCTTTCGGCCCGCTACCGTTTGCATAATAGCTGGTTGCTACGGGTTTGTTCATTAGCTAATTATCACATGGGCAAATCAGCTAATTAGTTAAGCGTATTTTACTATAATGCTCTCTATCACATTAGCCGCATCCTCGCATTTATCTGTTACAATTTCCATTACCTGGTAAATCTCTCTTTTCTTAATTACTTCCTTGGCATCAGGTTCCGTATCAAACAACCGCTCAATACTCATATCAAAAATATCATCGCCCTGGTTTTCTATGCTGTTGATGGCCACCAGTGCATCAGTAATCTGGCGCATATTTTTCATATTGCGCAGTTCTATCACGGCCCTGTTTACTGCTTCACAACCCAGCGGAATAATGTCGGCCATTTTCTGTATGCCTATGTCGTTCGGATTTACCTTGTAAAAATTAATCTTTTTAGCAGAAGCCTGCATATAATCTGCAATATCATCCAATGCAGTAGCCAGGTAGTGAATGTCTTCCCTGTCGAAGGGCGTAATAAAATTTTTGCCGAGCTGGGTAAAAATTTCATGGGTATAATCGTCACACACATGCTCCATATCTTCCACTTCCTTTATCAACTGACCCCTTTTTTCAAAATCAGGCTCGTTTACAACTTCCTTTAATTTGTAGCCCATTTTTACCAATGTGGCCGAAACACTTTCAAATAATTGGTAGAAAATCCTGTCTTTAGGTAAAAATATCTTAAAAAATGAATTAAGTCCCATGGTAAAATTTTTTGCAAATGTAGAATTCGGTTGAGGGAATCCTGATTTTTATAAAATGATAATGATAATTTAATATTTAAAAGTTCAATTGTGCCTGCAGCCGCATATAATTACCGTTTTGCAGGTTATTTCTTGCTTTTGAATCTTCAAACCTTCTTGAAGTAATTACGTATGCCGCTGTAAATTCAAAATTTTTGTTCACCTGCCATTCTACGCCCGTTTCCACTTCCCTTACATTGTAGCTGCGGGCATCCAGTTCATGCTTTTTTCCGCCGTTGTACCGCTGAAGCCTTGAGTAGGGAAATAATACCATACCGTTCTTTAAAGCCGCTTTATAAGTTACTGTTATATATCCGCCGCTCAAATTCTTTGTTTCAACAGAATCTTTAGACGGGTTATACTGTGGCCCCTTGCCCCAATTGTACTCTGTCTGTATACCGAATGGCTTTGGATACAGCACAAAAGAGGCCGCCACCCGCTGGTCTTTAAATTCAAAATTATTGGCCGCTTTTACTCCGGTGGTTCTCAGGTCGGCAGTTAGTACATACTTGCCGGTGTATGCCTGTATGCCCGGTTCAATTATTTGATTGCCTGCTTTAAATGGGTAGCTAAGGCGGGCCACAGCATGAAGCCCATTGTTTTGCTCCGCACGGTTGGCAGTTTGGCCATTATATAAGCCAAATCCAAATACGCCATAATCACCCGATCCTTTTAAATTATCTCTTATAAAAGAGGCAAACTTATCACGCCTCGATTTTGGAGCCCAGTAAAAAAGAGCACCCATATCCCGTTCATTCGACAAAGGACTGTTCAATCCGTCATTACGATCCAATGGCAGACGGTTTTGGCTGCTTTGGAGGTTTTCAAAGCCAAATGGTATTTTGCTTTGTCCCACCCGTAAGCGGAACTCATTCTTTTTATCGAAGCCTATATCAATATATGCATCCCTCAGCTGAAATATATTTTGAGTGGTACCTGTAACACTGCCAAAATCTGGCTGTGTATAGAAATAGATATTTTTAGTAAGATTGCCGCTGAGAATGATACGCCCACGCCGGATAGCAAATCCACCACCTTCACCAATTGAACGGTCACATTGCTCACATTTTACTTTAGGATTTGTTTCCAGGAGACGGTTATACCTTATTTGCATATAACCCCGGATAGAAAATGATTCATACCATTTTTGCGGTTCTTTGGGTGCTTTTGCCGCATTGTCAGTTTGGGCAGCAGCAGTAATAGTAACTGCCAGCAGTACCAGTATTACCAGTAGCTTCATGAAAATCTTTTAATTGCAGCGCAAAGGTGAATTTTTGGCATTGTAATCACCCGGTTCCAATATTACCAAATTGTTAATTTTGCCAGAAAGCCCCGCCATGAATAGCGGGGCGAATCGCAATTAAAAGATAATATGTTGCTAATTTTCAGCTTTTTACAGCGTCTTACAGCATTATCTGATAGCTGCAAAGGTGTTATTGTGAGGTTATTAAATTGTTATCCTAATGTTACGCTGTTGTTAATTAATTATTAATAGCACACAACAATGTCAATATCCGGGCATTTCCACCATCCTTATTGAGGGCGTATGAATGGCATATTGTCAGCTAATTGATGATATAACCACAATACGATCAGAAAGAAACTTTGCCGCTTAAGAAACTCCCGGTGGTAATTTTAGCAGGCAGGCATTTCTTTAGTAAAAGTGTATTTGCAGCGACTGCACCACATGATTTTTAACCACCCCATAACGTGGCAGTAAAAATAAAAAAGTAAATTGTCGATTAATACCCATACATTTGCATTTCATATTTGATGCAATTTGCATATCGTTAGTTAACATTTTCTGCTACGCATTTTCTGCTAATAGTTAGTTTACTGTCCTTGCACTTTCTCAGATGATTTTTTAAAATTTATAATTACATAGTATGAACATGTACGTTTCAAACTTAAGCTTCAACGTTAAAGAAGAAGATTTAAGGGAATTCTTTGCAGAGTACGGAGAAGTAACTTCTGCCAAAATCATTACAGACAAAGAAACAGGCCGCAGCCGCGGTTTTGGATTTGTTGAAATGAGTGATGACACTGCGGCTAACAAAGCCATGAGTGAATTAAACGGTGGTATGGTTGAAGGCCGTGCTATCAGCGTTACTATCGCTAAGCCACGTGAAGACAAAGGTGGTTCAGGTGGTGGCGGTGGCCGTCGCTCTTTCAGTAACTCACGTTGGTAGTAGTTACAAAAAAGATTAAAAAAAGAGGCTGTGATATGCCTCTTTTTTTATGCCCAAGCCATGCTAAATTTGAAGAATTATACAACCACCTTAACAATTTGGTAACTTTTCCGTAACATACCCGTAATCCAGCAGTTGTTCCTTTGCATCAAATTAAGGAATAAATGAGAAGTTTTGCTGCAATGCTGATAGCATTTCTATTGCTATCTATAACCACTAACGCCCAAAAAGGAAAAATAGAAGGAAAAGTTACAGATACCAAGGGCCAGCCTGTTGCCGGCATTTCAGTTATATTAAACGGAACCAAAACAGGTGTTTCAACTACTATTGATGGTTATTTTGTAATTAATTCCGATGCCGGCAAGCAATCAATTACATTATCCTCTACTGCATACCAGGAAAAAAAGATTGATGATATTGATGTAGCAGCAGGACAGGTTACCCACCTGGACATTGTGATGGAAATTAAAGTAAAAAGTAACGAAGCCGTTGTGGTGAGAAGCACCAGCGCTAAAAAGGAAACAGTTGCCGCTTTAATCACTTACCAGAAAAATACCTCAGTAGTGGCACAGGTTATAAGTGCCGAAGCCATCCGCCGCAGCCCTGATAAAAATACCGGCGAAGTATTGAAAAGAGTACCCGGCACCAGCGTACAGGATGGTAAATACCTTGTAGTACGTGGGCTGGCCGACAGGTACAATCAGGCTATGCTTAATGGCATTTTGCTGAGCAGTACTGAGCCAGACAGAAAAACATTTTCTTTTGACCTGTTTCCCGCTGCAGTGATTGACAATATAATTGTGAACAAAACTTTTATACCAGAACTGCCGGGTGAGTGGGCGGGTGGTTTGATACAGGTAAATACTAAGGATATTCCTTCAAAAGGTTTTTTATCAATACAATTGGGAACCGGCTTTAACAGCCAGACTATTGGAAATGACTTTTATACTTACGGGGGCGGAAAATACGATTGGCTGGGTCTGGACGACAAAACAAGGTCATTACCTACAGAAAATTTTCCGGTAAAAACAAAGTTTGAAGCACTTTCGCAGGCACAAAAAAATGAATATGCTAAAAGCTTTAAAAATACCTGGAACAATAAAGTCATCAGTGCACCTTTAAATGCATCAGTACAATTAAACGGGGGCTTCACTACCAAACTTTTTAATAAAAAAATTGGCGGCTCACTGGCACTTACTTACAGCAAAAGCAACAGAAGGGTTGAGTTTGAAAATAAGTTTTTCAGCATCAACAATGGTAATGCCGATATAAATTTTGATTATTTCAATAATAAATATTCGCAGGAGGTACTTGTTGGGGCTTTGGCCAACCTTACGGTACAACTGAACAGCAACAATAAAATAACAGTAAGAAACCTGTTCAACATCAATGCTGCTGATTACACTATTGTACGTACCGGGCTGGATTTTGAAAGTGATCCTTCGTTGGGCGAAAACGTAAGGGCAAAAGAGCTGGCTTTTAAATCGAGCATCTATAACAATACACAAATAAATGGCGATCATAATATCAGCAAGCTGGGGCTAAAGCTGAAATGGTATGGTGGCTTTGGTATACTTGACCAGTATATCCCCGATCTGCGCCGTATCCAGTACAACCAGGCTAAAACTACGGACAACGCTCCATTTTTACTGCTGATGAGCAATACGCTTTCTCAAAAATCGGGCAGCCGTTTTTACAGTAACCTTAATGATTACATCTACACTGCCGGTGGCGACCTGGCTAAAACATTCGACTGGCTGCAGCAGAAACAAACCATTAAAGGCGGTTACCTTTTTCAGGTAAAAGACAGGTTGTTTGATGCAAGACCCTTCAGTGTGTATTTACCAACAGATAATCCTGCCTTAAAAGCGCTGGATGAAAGCAGCGTATTCAATCCTGCTAATTTCGGCGGCGGCAATAATTTTTCTTTTGATGAAATTTCGGGCAACCGTTTCAGGTACATGGCCAATTCTATACTGAATGCCGGCTACCTGCAATTGGACAACCAGTTTACTGATAAGCTCCGCCTTGTATGGGGATTGCGGGTGGAACATTTTGACCAGGTAGTGGGCAGTGCCAAACGCAGCGACCCACGCCATGTATATTCAAAAGTAATTGACTACCTGCCGGGCTTTAACCTTACTTACAAACTTAACCCGCAAACCAACATACGTTTGGCAGCTTCGCAAACCGTTATCCGCCCCGAGTTCAGGGAGATATCTTCTTTTGCCTTTTTTGATTTTGAACTGGGTGCTACCATACTGGGCAACCCCAGCCTGCAGCGTACCAAAATTACCAACTTCGATTTGCGGTATGAAGTGTATCCAAGAGCTGGTGAGCTGATAACACTGGGTGTTTTTTACAAGCATTTTAATAACCCCATTGAGTTGTTTTTTAACCAATCGGGTGTGGGTACCAGCAGTACTTTTAATTACCTGAATGCTGAAAAAGCAATTGGGTACGGCGTGGAACTGGAGCTGCGCAAAAAACTGGATTTTAACCCCGCATTTAAAAACTTTACGCTGTACAGCAACCTCTCTTATATTGCCAATAAAGTAGAAGATTCTAAATCAAATATCAACAGGCCCATGCAGGGGCAGTCGCCTTATGTAGTGAATGTTGGCCTGCAGTACGATCTTGATAAAGCCGGATTGAATACCACCCTGCTGTTTAACCAGATTGGCAGAAGGATACTGTATGTAGGTAACGAGCAGGTACCGGCTATCTGGGAAAATCCACGTCCGCTGCTTGATTTTCAGATTGCAAAAAAAGTAGTGAAGAATAAAGGAGAAATAAGGTTAAGTG
>JANMDL010000738.1:0-2870 GCA_031376295.1 Chitinophagales bacterium | reverse complement strand
ATCAAGGTCAATGCTTTTTTGTGCAGTGGCCTGCAGCATTTGCCTGTTGCCGCAAATATGCGAAGGATCACAAATCAAAATCATATCAGGAAACCTGCGTTTCATTTCAATCGGCAGGTGCCACATTGGTGCATTGCGGTATTCGGTGTTGCCATAATTGCTGAAGCCACGGTGAATCATGCCCACCTGTTTGATGCCGGCTTTTTGTATTCTTTCAATACCACCACTCCACAATTCCAAATCGGGATTGATGGGATTTTTTATCAGCACGGGCACATCCACCCCACGCAGCGCATCAGCCACTTCCTGCACGCTAAAAGGATTAACTGTTGTACGGGCACCAATCCATAAAATATCCACATCAAATGCCAGTGAATCCTGTACCTGCTTTGCTGTAGCCACTTCCACCGTTATGGGCAGGCCGGTAATCTTCTTTGCCTGCGCCATCCAGGGCAGCCCTTTGGCGCCAATGCCTTCAAATAAACCCGGCTTGGTACGGGGTTTCCAGATACCGGCACGAAGTATATCAATTTTACCGGTTTTGGCAAGGCGCTGTGCAGTTTCAAGCACCTGTTCTTCCGTTTCAGCACTGCATGGCCCCGAAATGATCAATGGCCGCTTGTTCCATTTTTCAAGCACCAGTTCCTTCATGGTTTGTTCTGTTGTTTGCATAATCTGTTTTTTTATCCCTATAATAATTTAATTCTCTGTTATTTCATCCACGCAGAACTACCTGCCTTATTTCAAAATCCGCCTGATTTTATTGGCATTTTCTATCAACTCTTTCAGGTAATCGTAATTTTCTTTTTCTAAGCAACTTTTAAATTTGCGCAATTGGGTAATATGTTCATTCAATACATCCAGCACATTTTCCCTGTTCTGCTTAAAAATCGGTATCCACATGGCTGGGTTGCTTTTGGCAAGCCTTACCGTGCTTTCAAAACCTGCACTAGCCATTTCAAAAATCGCATCATCTTCTTTTTCCTTTTCCAGTACTGTATTGGCCAATGCAAAAGAGGTGATGTGCGAAATATGGCTCACATAAGCTGCATGCAGGTCATGTGCTGCGGCATCCATGTACAACAGGTGCATCTGCATGGCGCTGTACATCTGCTTAACTGTTTCCAATGCATCAGCATCGCTGTCCCCTTCATTGCAAATGATAACAGCTTTGTTTTTAAAAGCATCATTTACAGCAGCCTGCGGGCCACTATACTCTGTACCCCACATTGGATGTGTTGCAACATAACGCCTGCGCATGGGATGTTGCTGCACCGATTCTATCATTGGTAATTTGGTGGAACACATATCAGTTACCACCTGACCTTGCACCATGTTTAATATTTTGGGCAGTAATTCTACCGCAGCGTCTGCCGGTGTAGCTATAATAACAAGACCAGCCTGTGCAACACCCTCTTCCAAAGAACTTATTTTATCTGCAATACCCAGCTCAAGTGCCGTGGCAGCATGAAGTTCATTATTTTCTACACCAATGAACCTGGTTGCAAATCCATTTTGCCTCAGCACCAAAGCTGCTGAGCCGCCTATTAAACCAGTTCCTATTATTGTTACCGTCATTTTCCTTTTTTATAACCAATTGTCAATCATGTTCTGTAATCTTTTGCTGAAAATTAGTCATTGCAATCTTCCTGTATCAATAAAATTTACCAAACAGCCTATAAGCAGTACCAAGCGACAAATACTAAGTACCAGCCAGAGTAATCATTTTACAATACATTCGGCATTACAGCAGCTATTCTCAATATTGCTTCTTCAAATTTTTCCTGCGGCGCACACAAACTCACTCTTACATAACCTTCGCCTGCGCTGCCAAATATGCCACCGGGTGTAATGAACACATTGCTTTTATTCAACACATCATCACTCAGTAAATAACCATTCTTATACCCTGCGGGCACTTTTGCCCATACAAACATTCCTGCCTGATTTCTTTCATAGATACAACCCAATATGTCTAAAAGGCAGAACACTTTCTCCCGCCTGCTGCTGTAAACCGCATTCAATGCACTGTACCAGTCTTTATCCAGTGAAAGTGCCCTTGCAGCAGCCAGTTGCAGTGGTAAAAACATACCACTGTCCATATTGCTCTTAAAGCGCAGCACTTCTTCAATGCGCTCCTTTGCCCCACAAAGCATGCCAATCCTCCAGCCGGCCATATTC
Organism: Chitinophagales bacterium; assembly: GCA_031376295.1. Lineage (GTDB taxonomy): Bacteria > Bacteroidota > Bacteroidia > Chitinophagales > Chitinophagaceae > Ferruginibacter. Next base: position 689 of record JANMDL010000738.1, on the reverse strand, counting down.
AGGCTTTTGCTTAGTGAGTTCAGCTCAAGTACAACATCCTTAGCACCTTCCACACTCAGCAGGCTCATAGGGCTGTCGTTTAAAATAAAGCTGTAAGGGTTATCGTGTATGATTAAAACATTATTACTACGGGCAAAGGCAACCAGTTTTTTAAAAAAATCTTCCGTGGGCAGTGTGCCCGTCGGCATGTGCGGGTAATTGACAAACATCAGTACAGGACGCCCTTCATTTGTCTTTACCGTTTCTTCCAATGCGCTAAAATCCGGCAACCAATTATTTTTTTCTTCTAACCCGTAATGTGCAATCTTTGCCCCACAAATAGTAGCTGCAGCAGTATAGGTGGGATAACCCGGGTTCGGCACCAGTACAAGGTCACCTTCGTTGAGGTAAGTCATACATATATGCATGATTCCTTCCTTACTGCCAAGCAGTGGCAATATCTCCGTGTCAGCATCCAGCTCAGTATGATACCATTCCTTGTACCACGCTGCCACAGCATTGCGAAATACTGGTGACCCTTTGTACGACTGGTAGGCATGAACATTGGGTTTTGCAGATTCTTCCTGCAGCACTTTAATTACATCGGGGTGCGGTGGAAGATCGGGGCTTCCTATACCAAGATTAATTACCTGCCTGCCCGCCTTGTTCATGGCATCTATTTCCCGCAGTTTTTGCGAAAAATAATATTC
>JANMDL010000731.1:0-2567 GCA_031376295.1 Chitinophagales bacterium | reverse complement strand
CCGGGCCCCAGTAAATATCTTCTTCCGGTTCATGCACGTCGACACGTCCGCCTGCAAAACCAAAGGTTTTGAAGCCCATTGACTCAAGAGCGCAATTTCCTGTCAGGATCATCAGATCGGCCCACGAAATTTTCCTGCCATATTTTTGTTTAACCGGCCACAGCAGCAAGCGTGCCTTATCGAGGTTTGCATTGTCGGGCCAACTGTTGAGTGGTGCAAAGCGCTGGGTACCCGAGCCTGCGCCACCACGACCGTCTGCGATGCGGTAAGTACCAGCACTGTGCCAGGCCATCCTGATGAATAACGGCCCATAGTGTCCGTAATCTGCTGGCCACCAGGCCTGTGATGCAGTCATCAGGTCTGCAATGTCTTTCTTTACGGCATCCAAATTGAGAGACTTGAATTCTTCTGCGTAGTTGAACGCCCCGCCCATCGGATTAGACCGGTCAGTATGCTGGCGAAGGATATTCAGTTTCAATTGATTTGGCCACCAGTCACGATTTCCCGTACCGTTGCCGGCACTTTTCTTTAAGGAACCACCAGAAAACGGGCACTTGCTTTCACCATTAACATTGTATGATGATGTACCCGATTGTTTTTCGTTTTGCATCTTTGGTAATTTTATTTTATTTAGAAAATCAAATTTACAATCATCTTGGCGATAATCATTATATATATATCTTATACACTTATAGATGAAACTTATGAAATTGTGTTATGCCTGGTACCTCATCAAACTGCAGAAATATTATTCGTCCCAGGTTTTTCAGTTCGCCGCAAAATTTTTATTAACCCTGCAAATAAGGGAATATGCCAATCCTGTAACAGCAGGCCATATTATCTTACTCCTCTTTCAAATTCTTTTCTATCCATGCTGCCTGTGAGTTGGCAGACTGCTCCACCACTACCTTAGCCGCCATTTTTTCCTGCGCCTTTTTCACAGAAGAAGTAACGTAAGAATGTTGTATAGGATCACTTGCTTTAAAGCCAAGCATTTTTATCATGGGCATCATTTTTTCGCTGCCAAAATGTACAAAAACAGCCTCATCAAGGGCGCCATGCACCACGGCCTGCCCTATTTGCAGCTCCTCCACCAGGGCCTTCTCTTTTTCATACAGGGGGTAATGTTCCAAAAAAATTACCGGGCGGCCCACCAGCTGATGGCCGCTCACCGTTTTGGCATCCTTTACACAATTTTCGTCAATACCGTTTTCTTTCAAAAAATTCCTGAAAGCAATAATGGTATCAATAAACCAGCCGATAAAAACAATCTCCGGTTCTTTTTTACAAATGGCCAGCAATCCCTGGTATTTTGCCGGGGTATCCAGCCATACAATATCCTTAAAAAGCTGTCCGTTTTCCCCATCTCCCTTTTTCCCAAACAAATTGAATAACATGCTGTTGTTTATTTAGCCGCAAAATAAGAAATCAGGCCTGTATTACAACCATCACCCCTGTTTTTGTTTGTATATTTGCGCTCTTCATAAGTACTATGGCAAAAGCAAAAAAAGACGCAGGCATCATCCCTGAAGTAATAAATAATGAAATGATTGAAGTTTGGGGTGCCCGGGAGCACAACCTCAAAAATATCGACATTAAAATACCCAAAAACAAACTGGTAGTGTTTACCGGTGTTAGCGGCAGCGGCAAATCATCCCTGGCTTTTGATACCATTTATAACGAGGGCCAGCGGCGCTATATGGAAAGCTTCAGTGCCTATGCCCGGCAGTTTGTGGGCGATATGGAGCGACCCGATGTGGATAAAATCACCGGTCTGAGCCCTGTTATTTCCATCGAGCAAAAAACCACCAATAAAAATCCCCGCAGTACGGTTGGTACCGTTACAGAAGTATACGATTTCCTGCGCCTGCTTTTTGCCCGTGCCGGCGAAGCCTACAGCTACAATACCGGTAAAAAAATGGTAAAGTTCAGCGAGGAAGAAATTGTTAGCAATATCTTTTCTAAATATTATACCCGCAAAATAACCCTGCTGGCACCATTGGTACGTGGCCGCAAAGGGCATTACCGGGAACTGTTTGAAGACATCAGAAAAAAAGGATATTTGAAAGTAAGGGTGGATGGCGAAATACTGGATCTTACACCACGTATGCAGGTAGACCGTTACAAAATACACGATATTGAAGTGGTGGTGGACAGGCTGGTGGTAACTGATGACATGAAAGTACGGCTGAGCCAGAGCGTACAAAAAAGCCTGCAAACCGGTAAGGACCTGATGTTTGCACTCATAGCACCAGCAGTAGAACCGGCAGCAAAAACAAAGACAGGAAAGAAAGCCGGGAGTTCCAGCGATGTGCTGGCTATTTACAGCAAGCAATTGATGTGCGAAGATACCGGAATCAGTTACGAGGAACCATCGCCCAACGCCTTTTCCTTCAACTCACCTTATGGCGCCTGCCCCACCTGCAGGGGATTGGGTACGGTGTACGAAATAAGCATGCAAGCCATCATACCCGATGATACCAAAACCATCAACGAGGGAGCCATTGCACCTTTGGGTGAAGAAAGAGAGGCGCATATTTTTAAACAGGTACAGCAGCTTGGTAAAA
>JANMDL010000727.1:0-6226 GCA_031376295.1 Chitinophagales bacterium | reverse complement strand
GGGGCATCAATGTAAAATTCGCTTCGGTTAGGGTAATTATATCCGTTTGTATAGCCAATTTTTACGGTAATTTTTTGTGCAGGTGCGATATTGCTGCCAGCCATTTTTGTTTTGATTAAGGCTGCATCTTCTAACTGGTATTGCTGCACAAGGCCATCCATTGCGGTAAGGTCGGCAGCAAAATTACTTTCAATAATGCTGTTGGTAATAAGTGGCAGGTTGCCATTTTGATAAGCAGTACCACTGGTGGTGTTGTAAGCAGCATAAAAACTGCTGCCTGTTTCGTAGCGGCCTGCAATATCAGTAATAAGGAAATAACTGTTTACCAATTGCAGTTTGTTAATGCTGGCAAGGTACAGGCAGAGGGTTGCTGCTTTAGATTGCTTATCAGCATTGCTGCGCTGGTCGAATAACCAGTCGTAATACAATACCATGTAATGCAGGTAGGCTTTTAATTCAGCAATGCGCAGCTTTATTACCGGCGCTTCGTTCTGCACCAGCGTACCAGCTTCTTTTACTAATTTTATATACAGGGGTATTTTGTATTTATTGTCAGGGATATAGTCTCCTGTAGTAATGGATTTATCATCACCCCAAAACTGCAGCAGTTGGTACACTTTGCCGGCAGCAGGGCCAAACATGGCATGGCTGAAATCATACAGGGTGCTGTCGGTAATAATATTGTATTGCAGGCTGTTGTTGGCTGCCAGTAACCAGGGCAGGCTGGCAAATTTTGCAGGCGATGCCTCCCAGCTTATCCCCTGGCTGTTTTTTTCTTTCAGCCGTGCAATGGTATTTTCCAGGTCAGATTTAAAAAACATAGGGGTTTCTCCTCCCCATTGCGGAATGTTGAGGTAATGATACTCGGAAATATTATCATGCCTTTTGTACCACCTGTTCATCAACCCCTTTGGGCTGCTTTCCATTTGAAATGCGGTGGGTATCACCTGCACATCCAGCTTGTTATTGATTGTTATATCTGTGGGTGGCACATCAGCATGGCTGCTGTAGGCATAACATTGAAAAGTTGCAGCAGGGTGAACGGCACTTACCTTTGCAGCAGCAGTATTGGCAAGGGTAAACTGCTGGCTGCTTTCGGATGCGTAGTCATTGTTGCCACAATTATTATCTTTTGAATTACCCCATTGTGCCCCATCTGGTACTTCCAGCCCAACCAGGCCATAGTTAAAAGCAAAGTTGCGGTAATAGTTTGCATACAAACCGGTGTTGCTGTGAATGGTATTTTTGAACTGTGTATATTTTTGTTCGATGGCATTGCCCCAAAGCGCTGTTGCGTTGCTGTTATTTACATCGGGTACTGATTGTACACCTGCCTGCCTGGATCCATTGTAGCAGGCTACATAGCAGGGATTGTTTTGTATGGCAGCAAGGTAATTGCCACTAATGATATCTGTGCGGTGGCCTGCAAACCGGTAAGCACCACCCATGCCGTTGCGGCGTTGGTACAGAGCCCAGTTGTGGCCGTTACTGCCAAAATATGTATCCCAGTTGTAGCTGGTATTGTTATCCATTATCCAGCGGTTGTGCCCGCCACTGATAAACCAGGTGCGGTATTTGAACCGGCCGCTAACTGTAGAGCTGATATTTTTGTAAGGAGAGGAAAGGGCAGGCATTGCCTCCCATATAGTACCCGGCTGGTAAAACCTGAAACCGAGCTGGCGTAAATAATCATATATGCCAAATACCAGTCCATTGTCTTGTGCAGCCGATAATTTGAGCATGTTTGTGCCATTGCTTTCAATTTTGCAGCTTTGATTATGTGTAACGGTACTGTCGTAAACCAGAACGATACCATTAGCCGGAAGGCTGGTATAAGCAGCGGTGGTAACCGTACTGCCATTGATGGCTTTTTGCAGCAGTTGGGCCATATCTATGGCCGTTTCCTTCAGCAACTGCGATGCGCCTGCCGGGTAATAAATTATTTGTGCTCCTGATTTAATAAAAAAAAAGGAAAATGCTGCAATAATTGCACAACGAATAAACGCCATAGTTTGTTTGTGATTGGTAAACACTATGGTTTCAACACAGAAATTGCTGGATTTGCAGGGTCATCTGTTTCAATGCAGTTAAAAACTCATAAAAGTTCCTGGCTGCCTGTTGTTACAGGATACCTGCCGGTTTTGTTACTCTTTGGAGGGAGATTGTAGTATAGAGGATCTTGTGAAATCTTTGAGGGAAAGCTAAGGTAAGCCTTTTTTATTAACAGCAAAAAAAATGCCACATTTTATTGCGGCAAATATTTTTTTAAGAATTTTTATTATTTAGTTAGAAGGGCAGCGGTAACTGCTCAGGTTGAACGAAAAACCTATTTCAGCCATGATGTATTGGTCTTTTTGCTTGCTCCAGCCACGCTGGCGACCCTGAACGCCAAGTACATTCAGCGGGTCAATTTCGTACGACCTGTCCTGCAGCAGGCGGGCTGTACCCGGCTGGCCATTGGGCAGCAGGTCAAAAGTATTTGCACCCGCATAAGTGCTGCTTACATCATCTAAATAATCGGTAGTGGTAAGGCGGTGCGAAATTTCGAACGAAATATTAATTTTTTCACTGATATTATATTTTATACCACCGCTGATGGGTATGCATATTGCCATTGTATTGTAAGGCTTTCTGCCAAGGTAAACTTTGTTTTGTCCTTCTGTACCCAGGGGGCGTAAAAAAACCTTTTTTCCATCCAGCAGTGCATAGGGGTCGTAACTGAAAATACCCACACCCAGCGATACAAAGGGAGTAAAAAGATAGTCAGGGTTGCCAGGTACAAATTTAAAAAAATTAAAATCGCCATGCAGGGCTATCTCCCACAGGTTGGTATTAAAACTGAGATTTCGCCTCTGCTGGTAGGTATTTTTGCTGTAAACATCGCTGTAGCCCAGTTGCGCATAATGTGCACTGATGCGCATACCCAGGTAATTGTTAAACTGCTTGCGGAAGAATATGCCCAATGCCGGTTTTGGCCTGTTTACAGCACCCCTTGTGTTGATATCGCCAAAATAGTGAGCGGCTCCTGCGGTGATACCGAATTCGCCCTGTTGTACATATTCATATTGCGCATTTGCCACATAGCATGTCATAGTAGCCAAAAGCACGGTAAAATACTTCTTGATCATATTGCAAAATAAAGAATTGTTTTGTTAAAACGAGCATTTCGGCCCATTTATGGTAAACGGAATGTTAAAATTTTTATTATTTCAGGGCTGTTTTTTCCACTCTCAGCCCGGCACTCATCATATGCGGCAGCGGGTTGTCCCTCATCAACTGGTTGATGCTGAAGTTCCAGACACCCTTCTTTTTAAAAGCCTGGCTGTTGGTTTCCACCAGTTTACGTATTTCCCATATATCATCCATGCCTTTTCCTTCCCAGCCAGTGGCACCTTTTGCCAATTGTACATTGTACCGGGTGTATCGCATGCTGTCGCCGGGAGCCTGCAGGCCCACATTCAACCATATATTTTCATATTTATAGGCATCTGTATGGCGCAGCACTACAAACATATTATAAATAACTGTGGTATCTTTTATATCAAAACTGCCACCCGCTGTAAAATCACTTTTCCAGTTATGCCCGGGAATATTGGTATTTTTTTCAAATACATCTACCTGTGTGCAGGAGAAAAGTACTATGCAGAGCAATGTACTTACACCCGTATTAAAAATCAACCGGGTCATAATGGAGCTTCTATTTTTCACTTTGTGTACTGCTGATGATTGTATGCAAAAATAGCTGTAAAATTATTGTTATAGATACTTTTAGTACAGGGAAAAGGGGGTTGGTTACAATATATTTAATACCTGCTCCTTGGCTTTCTCCAGTTCATCTTTCATAATCACCACGCATTGCTGTATACCTGCATCGTACGCCTTGCTGCCGGTGGTATTTATTTCCCTGCCTATTTCCTGCAGTACAAACGAAATTTTCTTGCCCTTGCTTTCATCCGGCCCATCAATCATATTAAGTAAATATTCGCAATGCTGCTTCAGCCTTACCTGCTCTTCGTGAATGTCTATTTTTTCGATATAGTAAATCAGTTCCTGCTCCATGCGGTTGGTGTCGTAATTCTCTTCACCCACATGCTCATGCAGCAACTGTACAATTTCTTCCTTAATGCGTTTTTTGCGTTCAGGTTCCAGTACCAGTATGGCTTCTTCCTGCGCATGAATATTTTTAATTCTCTTTTTGAGGTCTTTTTCCATGGAAGCACCTTCTTCGGCACGGTGGCGGTTTATTTCTGACAAAGCAGCCTGCAGCACTTTTTTAAATTCTTCAAATTCCTTTTCATCCAATACATCGTTGGTGGGTGTTACCACTTCGGGCAGTCTTAGTAAAGCACTCAGTACCGAGTTGGTATCAATGTCAAGGTCTGCTGCCAGTTCCTTTATCTGCAAGTAATATGCTTTTATCAGTTCGGTATTTATGGTAACCGGCTTTGATGTGCCATTTTGTTTAATCGTAACCATGCAGTCAATGGTGCCACGCATCAACTGTTCCTGCAGCATGGTGCGTATATCAAACTCATAAGGTCTTAAAAGCGGGGGTAATTTCAATTGCATTTCAAACTGTTTGCCATTGAGTGACTTTACTTCCACCAGGAAGGTTTTGTCGTTCACTGTCTGCTCGGCTCTTCCAAATCCTGTCATTGATTTTAGCATAAAAACTCTATTTAGGTACAAGATACAAGCATCGGGTAACAAAAAAAAATCAATACCGCTCCATATCCCGCCGCTGCATGATTCTTTCTGGTTTATCCAGTGGCTTAAATCCAAACTGCGTATACAGCCCGTGCGCATCCTGTGTGGCCAGCATCCAGCGCCGCAGCCCCTGTACTTCGGGGTTGGTAATAATAAACTGCATCAGCCATTTTGATAAACCAAGCCCACGGTATTGCGCTGCGATAAATACATCGGCCAGATATGCATAAGTGGAGTAATCGGTAATCAATCTTGCAAAACCAACCTGTTCATTATTTTTATACACACCAAAGCAAAACGAATGTTCAATGCTGCGCTGTACTTTTTGCAGCGGAATGTTTTTTGCCCAGTATGATGCTGTTGAAAGGTAGTGATGTATTACTGAAATGTTCAGTTTGCTTTTATCAGTGCTGATTAAAAAGTCTTCTTTATATGCTTCGTAAGTTTTCATTGCAGAAAGATGGCTGATTAAAAATAATAAAGCCCGGGTTTGACGCCGGGCTTTGTTATATGGATGGGTTAGTAAGTACCTGGGAACATAATTCCCATCACAATATTAAAAAGAAATTTTGCTATCAAAAAAAATTTTCCAAATAATTTTATTCACATTTTCCCCGGTGTTGTGGATAAGGACGGTGTTGCAGCATTGCTTTTATTGTATTTTTCAACAGCTTATATTTTACTGTTGCCCTTTATTTGCCTGCATTAAAAAATACAACATCGCCTGCAACCATTGATTTTACTGGTGTTGCGGAAGATTGCTGTTTTATTGTGTGCCAGTAATAGTTTTTTGTATTACAGTTTTTACAGCGGATAAATTCATTGCTTAGCAGCTTTTTTTTATGTCCGGGAGGGGCAAAAAATTTTTCAATTTTTTTTTCAGTAACAGCGGCAAAAGAATCAATTTCAGTCTTTTTTTTCATTTACCTGCTGAAACACAAAAGCGTATTACCTTTACAAAAATATTATTTATGCAATTTCCTTCACCAGTTCCGGTTACCTGGATTGCCGGTTTTATCAATGCTTCATTGCTTGGAAACAGTGAGGGCAATGCCACCGGCATCAATGAAATTCATAAGGTAGAAAATGGTGATTTGGTTTTTGTGGATCACCCCAAGTATTATGATAAGTGCATTAACAGTGCTGCAACATTTATCATCATTAATAAAACTGTGAGCTGCCCCGAAGGAAAAGCGCTGCTGGTGGTTGACAATCCGTTTGAAGCATACTGTAAAATAGTGGGGCATTTCCGCCCGTTTGAAGCTGCACTGAAACCTATAAGTGATTCCGCTGTAATTGGTGATGGTACTTTTATTTATCCCAATGTATTTGTGGGCCATCATGTTGCCATCGGCAGCAATTGCATCATTCATCCTAACGTTACCATCATGGATCACTGCATCATTGGCAATAACGTAATCATACAGGCAGGGGCGGTTATTGGCAGCAATGCTTTTTATTACAATACAAAAAAAGACCGGGAGGTTTGGTATAAAAAAATGCCTGATTGCGGCCGAGT
>JANMDL010000693.1:0-7035 GCA_031376295.1 Chitinophagales bacterium | reverse complement strand
GGACGACATGAAGCCCCGGGTCTTGCCGTAGCCTTCGCTAAGCTTTCCAGATCCGCGAATGAGAAAGCCGCGCACAGCCTTTGCTTTCTTGGCCTTTCCAGCAGCCATCAGCTTCAAGAAGGCAGCGCCTTTCAAAACTTTTCGTTTCTTTGAAGGCGCTTTGCGACGGGCGGTTGTTTTCTTTGGCATGTCGTGATCCTTTTTCCTTGTTGCAAGATTGCAAAGTTCTTTGACCGGATTGGTCGAAGCGGGAAACTAAAGATTACGCCTAATCCCTGCCGAACACCAGGGGCCGGGTCAGAGGCCAAGTCCAGAGCCAAGCATCGCAGCAATGATCATGGCTCCCCTGGCCCCCTCTTTGGTGCCAAGCGAGGCGGGCAGCCTGTCAGCAGCCTTGCTTCTTTCATCACCATGCAGATGACACTTCTTGTATTTTTTGCCTGAGCCACACGAACACGGATCGTTGCGCCCTAAAAGCCGAAGGCGATCTGTGTTTTCTTTTGACATTTTTGATCCTTTGTTTGAAAGGAAATTTTCTAATCACGCCCGAACACCAACGACCGCACATGATCCATCGGAAAGGCCGGTCCCGGATCTTGCTTCCTCCCAGGGCTCACGTCTGAATGGCCGAGGATCCTGATGAGGCCCAGGCCCCGCACGAGAGCCATTGAAAGGTCGGCGGCAATCTCTAGCTGTTCATCAGAATACCGATGCCAGAAGCGACGGTTGAAGGCCCCGGGCAAGGCCGGATCGACCTCAACCACCTCGGACGGGTTCACGGGGTGGCCGAACCATGTTCGGCATGTGCTGGGGGGCGTGAAGGTCAAAGGACCGTAGTTGTCGAACTCAATGCCGATGCCATAGAAGTTGATGTGGCTGTCCGCAAACATCTGTCCCACGGGCTTGTAGCTTGAATTTGCCCCCGCGTGCCAAGCTGGCCTATCAAGCGGCACCATCTGAGTCACGTTGCCGTGTTTGCCGACCAGAAAATGGGCGCTGACCTTGGATGAAGGGTCCAGAAACCTGTTCATGGAAGATCCGTAGGAATGTCCTGCCGTGTAGTGATGAACGAGGTACTTGCGTTTTTTGAAGCGCAGGCCCTTGCCATAGGAAGCGGCCTCTTGGAAATCGGCTTCGTTGACGAAACGTTGGTCGGGGGAAAGGGTGAACATGGGGTTTATTCTTTGCGAGCGTGAGGCGATCCATGGACCCAGGCGCATCCGTGTTTTTTGATTCCCCACAGCTTCATGGGCCTGAAACACCTGGGGCAATAGACTTTTTCGATGCAGGAACGATAGGGCCTTCGTTGGATTTCGTCACAGTCTGCTTCGCAATAAAAAACCACGTCGAGCAAGATTTCGAGCAGGGCCCTCTGCATAAAGAGATCGGGCGGTTTGTCTTCGGTGTGGTTGGCTTCGGTATAGCCCGACACCAACTCTTCAAGATCCTTCTTTGCGAAGAAATCCCCGCGCTCAACACCCAAATCTTGGCAGGCGGATAGGACGACGGACACAGCCTCAGGCATTGACTGAACCATGTTCATCTTTCAAGGCTCCCCTTCACCAGAAGCATCCCGCTTGGCAGAAGTTCCATTACGACCCGACTCTCGGAATGTTCTTCGACCACCACATGATGCACCCCAGGCCCATCAAACAGAGCCTTGGCGAAAAACATGAACATTGCCTTCGTTCCTCCAGCATCTTTTTGAGTCAGTTCGCCGTTTATATAAATCTTTGCTCCGAAGGATCTTTGATAAACGCTAGGGTGTTTTGGAAAGGCTTTTCGGACCTTGGCAACAGCGCTTGCGACGACGGCTTTTCTGTCTAGGCTCTGAATCTCGTCATAAGACGGATAGCGACGAGGTTCAAAGCTGAGTTTTTTGTCGATCTTTTTCACGGGGATGTTTTTTCAAAAAAAGCCTTTAGCGCAAGCTCAGCCTTTACGATGTACGACCAAGCCTCCAAAACCAGGCTAAAATCTTTCGATTCGATGACGAGCCATTTTCGCAGGCTTTTTTCTCGAAAGTCGTGTTTAGCAACCAGATCCCCGAAGACCTTTTGCAAAAAAGACGATGCGTATCCTTGCGTGTCGTCGAGATTGAGGACAACACAGTCACGGCTTAAGAGACATGGCACGAGAACATCGTGCAGGAAGGCTTCCGCCGAATACGGCCCGTCCTTTCGGGTGATTCCAGCAGGAAGGACCGAAAAGTCGCTGGCAACGCTGATATGGGCTGTATCCGTCACAACAACCTCCCTCAAAGGCTCATCGCAAGTTCATAAAGATCAGGAACCGACACGATCTCTTTGCCCTTCTTCGTGTAGGTCCACCAAGCATTGTCATTCCAAAAAATTTCAGTTTTGCGCCTGGTTCTTGGAGGGGGAATGTCGATTTTTTGTTGCAAAATCGCCTCCGTTTTCGGCCCGTTTTGAAGCCGCACCTGAAGGCCATGGATTTCAGCCTCGCCCTGGGCGTTGGCGTTGACGCGATAAAGCCCGCTTTCGATATGCCCCAGCCTGTAGCCTTCAAAATCATTTCCATAAGCGCTTTGCACCCCTGCCGTGGAAGATCCTGTCGGATACCAAACACGGTTGACATAGGGTTTGTCGAAGTTGGGATACACAGCGACGACATAGAGCTTTCGGTCGCGGTTCCGCAGAACGTAAATCATGTCACACTCCGGCATACGCGGTTAGAATCTTCCCAAGAACTATCTTCTCCATGTCCTGAGCCACCTTGACAAGATCGGCATAGCGAACTTCCTCAGGAGTTCCGATCCGTGCCAAGCCTCCCATTCTACGAAAGGTTTCACCTTTTAATATGAGGTCGTCAGCGTGCCTTCGCTCGCTCCGGGCCTTGATAATTTCAGCAAGAATTTTTCGGTATTCTGGGAATTTTTCAGAAACCTTGTCCTTCAAAGACGACGAAGAAACAGATTTTTGTTTTTGCAGGTCCGACTTCCAGAATCTTTGAAGATTATTTCTGTTGGTGTGGGCAACGTCGCTTATAAAACTTTGGTTTGCGTGTCCCTCGAAAAGATCGTGGGTGAAAGCATAAAACGGGTTGGATGCCGAATCTTGAGGGTTCAGCTTGAGCCATTCTTTGTATCCAACAAGCAGACCAGTAGCTACCTTTTCGTGTGCTGCATGATAAGCAGGATCGCCGTAGCTGCGACCGATTGCCTCTTTCGCCCCATCCGCAACCATTCGCAAAGCGGCCTCTAGCCTTGGGTTTGTCACGCAGCTACCGCCCGCAAAAAGTCATCACCCCACACTATGAGGCCCCCAGCCATGGCTGTCCTGGGCCGCCAAAGCCTCAGATACCCAGGATCAACCCCAGGCAGGTGAACCACCTCTTTGCCGTCCCTAACACGAGCAGCAGCCACCATCGCCGCCGTCTTGTTGTACCCAGCCTGGCCGCGCTTCACGAGTGCATCCTGAGCGTTGGGAGAATCCCATTGCACGGCTCCCCGGGTCATGTCCGGGATTTTCCCCGCCTCGATAGCCTCTGCGATGTTCAGATCAATTTCTGATGGCGGCTGGCCCGAGGCGCAATAGCGCCCAAGCTGACCCCCAAACTTGCCATCGGGGGCCACCAGGCGAAAGACGTTGACCCCCTTGGCGCGGGCTGCGTTCTTGATGGCCCAAGCAATGGCAGCCTTGGCGGCGGGCTGGCCGCTACCAGCCTCGGACGCCATTACGGTCGCCAAAGTATAGGGCGTGAGGGTGATGAACTTGTCACGGCCAAGCTTCTTTGAAGCCTGTATCGCCAGCTCTGCGGGCGATTCAACGACCTCCTTGCGGACCATAATTTTCTTGGTCTTCTTGTCGATCTTGGGCTTGCGGGTTTTCGGATCGATATAGGGGACTTCCCGCAAGGTGTGGCGAACCAAAGATTTGCGACTGCCAACAACCGAAAGGGCCTTGGACACATGTTTGGCAGAGAAGTATCCGGCCAGGCCGAAGGCCGCAAAAACCCCGCCTCCCACAACAAGGCCGGTTGCGACCTTTCGGGTGGTGCCTGTGTCTTGCGAATTTAGGTTGTTCATTTTTTCCTTCAGTCCTGCAAACGGATGACGACGTTCTGATTGCCAAGTGTTTTGCTCGGGCCCTGGTATTGGCAAGGCACGCTCGGATTGTACTGCGACCCCGACTTACAACCGTTTCGACCTGGGGTCATGCCACAAGGCGGCCTCTGCCGGGCCACGCAGACATCACAACCGTTCGGGAACAGCCCATAGACCTTTTCATTGCCGTCTTTTCCCTTGGGCGGCCCAAGCAAGATAGGGCTCTTGGATCCGAAGGGTGTGGCGAGGATAGAAATCTTGTTGGAAAAGCCATCGACCAGGCTCACGTCAAGCGTGTCGTACCAACCCGGGTTGTTGATGTTGATCTCGGCTTTTGTGGTGTTGCAGGTGACGGGCGCCCCGAATGAAAAGGTTGCATTGAGGTAGGCCCCGCCAAGCGGCAGGGGCCGGGCCGAAAGCTTGGCCATGGGGAACGAGCAGTTCAGACCGCCGCCTGTGCAAAACGGCCAGTTCGCAGGCAGAACCACAGAATCAGCCCCGAAGGCGACATAGACAGTGGTGGGGTCTTTGGTCTTATTTTCGATGGCCAAGATTGACGAAACCGGGGGCCTAATAGGCTTCGCATCTGCCTGGGCTTGTTGGCAGGCAAGGAGGAGTAATTGGTGCCGGGCTTCCTTGTAGCTGAAGATCACCATGCCAATGAGCGCTAGGACAATGAGCGCAGCGGCGAGGATGTAGCGGTTCATTGCTGCTTCTTTTCCCAGAGCTTGAGGAAGGCGACCACACTGCGAATGCTGGATGAATTGTTGCCTGGGAACCCGCGTTCCTGGGCCGCTTTCAAAAGAGGAGGGTAGTGCATCGGATATTCAGAGAGCATCCGAGCAACCTCACCTTCCGAAAAATTGAAAGATGCCGACGGCTGGTGTCGCAATTTTTCCCATAGGCGATCATCCTCCGCCGGATCAATCGCCTCAAAAAAACCCGCTCGCCCTGCACTTGCAGGAACCCCCCTCGCAAACTGTTTTTGCAGCTCCGCAAACTCAGGCTCGCTCGACGGATAGCTCCCTATGTCCTCCATGGCTTCAGAGCAAAGCTTGGGCCTCTCGGCCCTGATCACAGCAACGGCCTCTTTCAAGGTGGCCCCTGTGCCCTTGCGAACCTTGTTCACCAGTTGTGCAAACGTTGCTGCTGCCATGCTCATTTTGGTTGCCTTCAGTTCAGTCGTTCAGATTCGCTGCAATACAAAAGCTGGCCCTGTCCGTCGTAAAGCACAGTCGGTATTCCCCGGGCCATTTCCTTCATCATCAGGACCACTTGATTTTTTCGGGATTCATCGTCCCAGAAATCTCGCTTCTCGGGGCCTGTGATACAAAAGGCCAAGCGGCCCGGGAAGGTGGTGGAGGGCCAGGCACGCATTTTTAGGTGTTCTGATTTTTCACAGACGTCCCTGGATTCACCCGCAACACCCCGCCTCCCAGCCTTCCATGCCATCGGGCTCCGGCTCCAGGGCGTTATCGACCGAGGTGTCCGAGGGCACCACATGAATAGGCGCGCCCCCACGACCCCGAAAGGCAGCATCCACACCCTTTTTTGCAGCCGCCAGGGCAGCAGCCGACGCCGCTGCGATGGCCATGTTTGTCAATGCTGGAACAGCAGCTTGCAGAGCAGCCGTCAGGGCCGGAACAGCAGCAGCAGGTCCCGCGCCGACGAAGCTTGAACCGACGAAGTTCGACGAACCAACAAAGTCTCCCGTGATCCGAACCATGGGGCTTGTGCCCGGGCCGTATTGCTTGAGCAGCAAAACGCCGCCCCTCAATATAGGGTTTCGGCTTTTGGCCATCGTGCCGTAGAGCCAGGTGCGCCCCTGGACCTTGGTGACGACCTTGCCACGCTTTTTGAACTCGCTCACATAGCGGTTGATGACGTTGTTGGTTATCAGGCGAATCGGCGCGAAGACACCCCACACCGAGGCGTTCAGCATCAGCCTTG
Source organism: Chitinophagales bacterium (assembly GCA_031376295.1). Taxonomy (GTDB): domain Bacteria; phylum Bacteroidota; class Bacteroidia; order Chitinophagales; family Chitinophagaceae; genus Ferruginibacter. Next base: position 1,019 of record JANMDL010000693.1, on the reverse strand, counting down.
CGGGGGCCGTGGCCAGCATGGCGCCCTTGGTGCCGTATTTGGCAGTGACCTTGGCGCCCTTCTTAATACCCCGGCCTGCGCTCTTGATGGTCTTGCGAGGGGACCAGCCCTGGGAGGTCTGGGGGGTCCTGGGGATGCAATCACGCTCATCAGCGAAGGGATCCACGAACGGCGTCCCCATGGAAATGATACGACTGTCGTACCAGCTAGAGCCGCCGCATTGCTCGGACTCTTCCATCATGGCTTCTTCGGCTGATCGGTGCATGGGGGATCCTTTTTGGGTGGGGTGTTTTTTGAAACCCCCCGCCCTTGACTATACCCCAAAAGCCTGGGCGGGTGTGCGAAGGCTCAGCCGCCTGGTCGGAAGACGTGATCCTCAATCGGTATGAACCCATAGGCCCTATCCCGGGGGCTATGGCCCTTGGCCAAGAAGCGCAGGGTGACTTCACGGGCGCCGGTTGCAAGGGCCGCAAAAGCGGCCTGCACAACCTCACGCTCCTTGGCCGAAGATCCGTATTGATAAAGCCGGGCTTGGCCCTTTGAAAACTTCCCATCGTCGAACACCGAACAAAACCGTATCGCAAGACTTTCGGGCGGCAGGTGCTCTAAACACCAGGACCAATCAGCTTCGGCGTTGTCGTCGGTGTCGTCGGTGTCGTCATCGGAATAAAAGTCGCCGAAGAAAAAGACCTTGGCGCCAAGCGGGATTATTTCTTGGTGGATGTTGTCATCGGGGCTGGGGGTGTTTTTCGGGGCTTCACCCAGATGCTTATACGTCTCGACAAGCCTTCGGTTGGAGGCAAGGGCGTGTGAGACTAGCTTCTGGGCGGGGGTCACGGCTCAATATCCATCCGGCAGCGTGAAGTGTCCCATCCAGTAGCCGCCGTCGGCGTCGTCAAATTCAAACCAGACATAGGGGTTCAGATCGATGATCCAATCAGAAAGAGGCAACCACTCGCTTCCGGTCCACACCGAAATTGAATCAGGCAAAATCTGTTTGTCATAGATCCAAGCCTCAG
>JANMDL010000667.1:0-7363 GCA_031376295.1 Chitinophagales bacterium | reverse complement strand
TTTTTCTTCGAAAAACTTTCGCTGCAAGCTCCAAAAATCGAGATTTCTTTAATACCTGACTGAATTGCAAACTCCATTCCCTTTTTATTGGGAACCAAACACGAAAACTCTACGTCTTGCGAAATCTCGCCGTGTTCTTGCAGACCCAAAATTTTCTGCTGGTAACAAAAAAGCCCGCAAGCATTTGCTTACAGGCTTTTTGATTGTTTGTTCAAATACTTATTATAACTTCTGGAACTTGGCGTAACATGTTTTATTACCGTAAATGAGTTTGATCGTATATTGACCCGATACCAGGTCGCCCACGCCGATGTTCACCACATTATTGCCCGTAACACCCTGCTGCTGCTTTTGCTTTACCAGTATATTTTGTGCATTGTACACATACGCATAAATCATTTCAGGCTGTGTTAATGGCACATTTACATTTACCACGCTGGTAGCAGGATTGGGATAAGCCTGTAACTGGCATTGTGATGCCAACTGGCTGATGGTAATATCCTGGCAATATTCTTTTACACAACCGCCCAGTGTAATGGCCCTGAGGCAAACCCTGTACCTGCCTGTATCCTGGAACACATACACGGGATTGTTCTGGTACAGCACCACAGATGGGTTGCTGTTAACAGGTATCCTGGTAATGGTCCATTTCTGCTGCAGTATCGGGAAGTTAGAGATTGCATAGAAGTAGACCTTATTGGGCATGAATGCATCCCGCTGATAAGTGTAAGAAACATTGATGTTGTTACAATTTATCTGCGGCAATACGGTGATTGTTTTGCAGGTGGTGGATGCACAGTTATTATTTTTAAATACAGTGAGGCATACTGTAAAAGTACCCGGCTGTGCGTAACGGTGAGAAGCTATCATACTCTGGCTGCCTGTACCGTCGCCGAATGTCCAGGTGTACTGCAGGGCAGGATTGTGGTAATCGGGTTTAAAAAGGTAGCTCTGGTTATCGTTACTGAACTTTGTTGCTGTAAACTTAGACAGATTGTTGCAGGCAGGCATTGGCGGCGCAATAACGATGGTATCGCAATTGGTGCGGATACAGGTATTGCTTGTTTTAACCGTAAGGCAAACTATATAAGTGCCGTAGTTGGCATATTCATGCACAGCGTTCCAAGATGTGGCCGAAGTGCCATCGCCAAAACTCCAGGTGGCTGTTGCTCCTGCTGTGGGCGATAGGGTATTGTTGGTAAAGTAAACCTTCCTTGCATTGAGTGAATCGGACCTCCATGTAAAGTTAACCTGTATGTTGCAAGGCACCTGCACCTGGATGACTTTGCATATCTCACTTACACAGGGTGTACCGGAAATTGTATTTCTTTTTATTCTGAGGCAAACTGTGTATGAACCTGACTGGGTGTACACATGCATGGGGTTTGCATCAGAGGAACTGCTGCCATCACCAAATGTCCAGCGGATGGAATCACCGGGCTGATAATTTACGGTTGTATTGCTAAACCATATCTTATTGCTCTGTGTGGAATCGGGCCTCCAGGTAAAGTTAGCCTGCAGGTTACAGGGCGACTGAACTGTAATTATTTTACATATCTCACTAATACATGGTACACCGCCACTCACATTGCTGTTTCTTTTCACTCTCAGGCATACGGTGTACACGCCGGGCTGGTTGTAAATATGTGTTGGGTTTACAGCAAACGAAGTGGCACCATCACCAAATGTCCAGCGGATAGAATCACCAGGCTGGAAGTTGGCTGTCGTATTGGTAAAGATGATCTTATTAACCTGTATGGAATCTGCCCTCCAAATAAAATTGGCCAGTATGTTACAAGGTTGTTGTACTATTATCACTCTGCATATTACGTCAACACAGGGCGGAGTGCCTGGTTGCGTGTACCTGCTTACCCTCAGGCAAACTGTATAGCTGCCGGGTTGGGCATATACATGGGTTGGGTTTACATCCGTTGAGCTGGTACCGTCACCAAATGTCCACCGGATAGAATCGCCAGGCTGGTAATTAACTGAAGCATTGGTAAAGTAAATTTTATTGAATTGTAAGGAATCAGCATGCCAGGTAAAATATGCCTGCAGGTTGCAGGGGGTTGCCTGTATGGTTACTATTTTACAGAATTCGCTTACGCAGGGAGGAGTGCCTGCGGCAGTTGGCCTTGATACCCTTATACATACGGTATACACACCCGGTTGTGCGTAGGTATGTATTGGGTTGAGAGCGGTTGAAGTCGTGCCATCACCAAAATTCCACCGGATAGAATCACCTGGCTGAAAATTGACCGTGGCATTGGAAAAGTAAACTGTGTTGGACGGTGTAACAGTAGTATCTACCCAAAATGTGAAGAAAGCCTGCAGGTTGCAGGGTTGTGTATTGCTTATCTGCACAATTTTAGAAACTGTATCACTACAGGAAACAGTACCATTGGGAGTTAAGCGTCTGTATACATGGGTAACTGTGTAGGCTCCACCTGCACTATATGTATGCGAGGGAAATACAGCAGTTGAAAACGGAGAGCCATCGCCAAAGGTCCATTTGTGCTGGCTCAGCAGTGTGTCGCCCGGAAGAACGGGAGTAAAGTTGGCCGTACTGCCGCTGACAGTAAAAGTAAATCCGGCATTGCAGAGCGTACCGGGCTGGGCCTTGACGCCCAGGGTAAATGCTGTTAATGCAAGCAATAAAAACGTAAATAATTTTTTCATACACTAATTGATTTTAATAAAGGTGAAAACTGGTTTTCCTGATATATGGATAAGATACCGGCACTTTACAATGCGTTGCCTGCCATTAAATATTTTTTTGTCTATGGGATTTCTACCTGCCGGGAAGGTAAAAATCCTTTAGTTATTGTCATATACATTATTCAGCCATTTCTCTACAGCTCTTCTAACGGGGGATGCGCCGGTCTGGTAATTATTGGCCAAGATAGAAAAAATAAACAATTTTCCCTTTTTTGTGATGAGGAATCCACTGAGGGCGCAGTTATTGCTCAAAGTGCCGGTTTTGGCAAAAATGTTCCCTTTCAGATTTTGGTAGTAGTTGCCAAGAGTACCTTCGCCGCCTGTTGCCAGGATGACTTTCAGGCGTTCCAGCCCAAATTCAGCCTTCATTTTAACCAGCAACTGCACCATGCTTTGGGGGGTAAACAGGTTGTAACGGCTCAATCCACTGCCATCTACCCACTTGGGGCGCTGGGGCAAGTCTTTAAGATCGCTTTTTAACAAAGTATCAATAATAGCAGCATCATTCATATAGCCCAGCTTTTCGTTGCTCACCATCAGCAGGGTTTGCTCCGCATAAAAATTGTCGCTGCGGTGCATCATGGGCTTTAGCATGGAGTCGGTGGGCTGGCTTTTGATAGATGTTACAGGTATCATGGAATTCATGGCCGGGAGATCATATCCCGCTTTTTTAATTTCAATGGCATGGTTTGCTGCTAATATTTGCAGAGCAGTATTCAGCGTATCTGTATAAAAAGGAATGTCAATGCTGGAAAATTTCCGGTTGCCAAAATTAACTGTTACCGCATTACTTGTTCTTTGCCTTTGCAGTGAAAATTTTGATAATTGACTGTGCTGTTTTGCTGTATCACTCATTTCGGGCTTTGCAGCAAGCAGGTAAGGTAAAAACAAAGATGCCGGAGCGTTGGCATTAAAACTCTGGGGTGTAATATTCCATTCAGCCATTGCATTCATTTGTCCATAGTTGTACAATAAGGAGAGTTTATAGCTGGCCATATTTCCATAAACAGGAAAGGGGCTTTTCTCCACCATATAATCATCACTGTAATCATCCCATGCCCAGCCATACCCCAATGCAGCTTCCTGCCAGTTTCCACTGCTGATGTACAGCTTTTTCTTTTCTTTCTTTAAAAAATCAAGTACGGGCTGTTTTGCAAATTCGCCCTGCAGAAATGTTGGGTCGCCAGTTGGTAGTAACCCGATAGCCGTATCAGATTCCCTGTACCGCATCCCCGCCAAACTATCTCCCAAATATTTCATCCCGGCATAGCAGGTAAACAGCTTGGTATTGCTGGCAGGTACAAAATATTTATCGCCCTGGTAATTGTACAGGTATTTGCCTGCCGCTGCATCGTACAGGCTGATGCCGAGGTGGCTATTGAGTACGGCAGAATCTTTCAACAGGGTTTTTGCTGTGTGCCTGCTGATTTTTTGCGCAGCCGAACATGAAAATAAAAATACTGCCACCAACGCAAAACCTGTAAAATGCCGCATAGTCCTGTTTTTTTAATTCGGCTTAAAGTTATAATTTTCATCATTAATTGTCACAAATGCTTTTACCCAACAGGATAATTATATTTTCAAGGCTGCTGCGGCCCATCGGTATGATGCTGCTGGCTGTGCTGTTTGGCGTGCTGGGCTATATGATTATTGAGGACTATAGTTTTCTGGAAGCCATTTACATGACCACCATCACGGTGGGCGGCGTAGGCTATGGCGAGGTAAAGCCGCTGAGCAATGCCGGCAGAATCTTCACTATCGTACTCATCGTTATCAATCTCGGGCTGTTCACTTATTTCATCACCCTGCTTACCCGGTTTTTTACCGACGGGGAGTTTATTAAACTGTATAAAAAAAATAAAATGGAAAAGCATATCGCCAGCCTGGAGGGCCATGTAATCATCTGTGGCTTTGGCCGCAACGGCAAGGAAAGTGCGCATGTGCTGCACAACAACAATATCCCCTTTGTGGTAATAGATGATAAATTTGACCCGGCTGAATTTGATGAATTTCACCTGCCGTATTTTATCAAAGGTGATGCTACCCGGGATGAAGTTCTGCTGGAAGCCGGTATTGCAAAAGCCAAATCGCTTATCAGTTGCCTGCCCTCAGATGCCAGCAATTTGTTTGTGGTACTTACTGCAAAGCAGCTTTGCCCCGGTGTGCTGGTGGTAAGCCGTGCCTCGCAGGACAGCAGTGTAAGCAAGCTCAAAATTGCCGGTGCTGCTAATGTGATTATGCCCGAAAAAGTGGGTGGCGCTCAAATGGCCACTTTAGTAATGCTGCCCGATGCAGTGGAACTGCTTTCGTACATGAGTACCCGCAACAATGAGCAGTTCAGGGTTACAGAATTGACTGTAACAAAACCCACCCACCTCGGCGACCTCGACCTCTGGAGTAAAACCGGCTGCACCGTACTGGGCATCAAAAATACCGATGGCAGCTATACGCTTAACCCCACACCTGCTGATATGATTGAACCGGGCGAAAGATTAATTGTGATGGGGAGTGATGAGCAGATTGAGGGGGCGAAGGGGTTATTGTAGCATCCGCACATCTCAATCAACAAGCATTTTTGGCATTTTTTGGGCATCTTTTGTTTCTACCATTTTGGTGGTAAATGTATTGCCCCGTTTTTTAATAATGAGGGCATTGTACAAATCAACTGACAACGTATCAATGGAGGCCTGGTTGATATGTACTGTATTAATGGTTTTTGAAAGTGACCTTTTGCAGTTACTGTCTATATAAATATCATAAGGCTCCAGCAATTCGGGTTTTTGCTGGTTGATTAAATTGAGCTCCTCTATCACACAATCGCATTTTATACATGAAACAAGGATGATGTCCTTTCCGTTGTGCAGTGAAGAGAACATGGCAAATTTCTTGTCGCTTTTGCCGGCACAGGATGTCAGTATTGTGCATAGAAAGATTATTTTAAGGAAGTTCATAGCAGAAAATTTTTTTGAAATTTTTATCCATTAGCAAAAATCCTTTATCATTTTCGATTACCACGGGAATAATATCAGTAAGTGCATCACTGACAAATAATTTTTCAAGCGATGTATTGAAAATAAAGAATCTATAAGCTGGTTTATCTAAAACACTTAACTGGGCCAGTTGCTTTATAACAACAATATGCTTATTCTGGCAGAGCCGTATGTTACAATTTTTTTCATTCATGGCCTCATATTTACGGACAAAAGCGATGTCTTGTTTTTTAGCCGGCTTATACGAATCCCTTTTGGGGAAATTGTATAAAACATTTTGGCAAATGACCTGCCCTTTGCTGTCAATTTTGTACACAGAGTCAAACCCTGAATGGACATAGTAAATATTACCTGTCTTATCTACGGTAAGATAGGTGTCATCAAACCGCATCTCCTCTTTGTAATATAAGGGCGGATACCTGCCAATTCTTTTATTTTTTATACTATCAATCGTTACAATGAATGGGAATGTATCAACAAAACTCGGGAATACTTGTTTTTTAACTGTATAATTATATATGAATCCAAATTCACCATTTAGCCTGATTAATTGATTAGAATAAGGAAGCTTTGGCCCATAAAGGCTTGCTTTAGGCAACATGAAAACCTTGGCACTATCAGTTACCTGATCTGTCATGAATGGTTTAATAACATTAGTCTTTGTATTGTATTCAAAAAGCGAATCTCCATACCTGAAGAAATCTGACACATGTGGAAGTGTTGTAATGACCTTTCGTTTTTGATGGCCTGTAAAATCATTGCTATTTACAATATAGCACCCCAAATCAACTGTTCGGTAAACGAAACCGCTGTCGTATTTTCTTTTATAATAATACAACCGCATTATCCTGGAGGTTTTCAGAAGGGCCTCATCAGCTGAAGTTAAATTAGTTACTTGTTGTTTAATACTTATTTTATTTCTAAAATCAGGCTCTTTTGGGTGAGAGGAAGGCTGTTTGCAGGAATATGACAGTATAAGCAATAATAATAAAAGGAATTTCATAAATACAAGTGATAATATAATACACTTAACCTTTGAGGAATTGCTAATATACAGGAGAACAGCCAGAAAAGCTGTTCCCCCGTATTATTGAATTTAATTGCCTGGATAACCTGCGCAGGGTTCTTCTGCAGCATTATCTACAAAAGCATACAATACATTCGACTCCGAAACAGGCAGGTCTTTATTTTTAAGTAAAACAAAAAAGTGGTCATTAAGGAAAACTGCTTTGGGATTTTGTGCAATGATTTCACTTACTAAAGCAGGCTGCTGAACCAGTTCAGGAATGTATTGCTGCCAGTTTTCCTGCAGGAAAAAACCGCTCACATTGTTAGTAGTTGCATAATTGGCAAAAACCGGCATTAATACCGCCCAGCCTATCTTACTGCAATCATTTCCTGAACCGAAGCAACATACGTAAATGCCATAACCGCTACTATCCCAAACTTCCTTATATACATTATTTGGGGGGTCTTCTTCGCTGCATGATGACAATCCAAATGGCAAGGCAAATGCCATGATTAATAGAATCTTTTTCATTTTTTGATGATTTAAAATTTGTTAGCCTTACTTAAATTAGCGGTGCAAGGCAGGTTATACCGCAACATCGATGTTAAACTAAAGATATGAAAAAAAGATATATAAATCAAGGAGG
>JANMDL010000598.1:0-4637 GCA_031376295.1 Chitinophagales bacterium | reverse complement strand
CCTTGTATGGTGCGAAAGTAGAAACATTTGAAAAAGCAAGCGTGGCAGCAGTACAGCAGGCACAAAGCCAGCGTATTGATGATTTGTTTAAAGAAGGACTAAGCTTTATCGGTTATTTTGGCCACTCATCTGCCAACCTGCTTGAGTTTAACCTCAGCAGCCCCGAAGTGTACCAGAACCAGGGTAAGTACCCCTTCTTTAATGTAAGTGGTTGCAGTGCCGGTAACTTTTTTGTGTTTGATCCGCTGCGTATGAACGGCAACCTCAGCCTTTCAGAAAAATATGTACTGGCCAACCAGCGTGGCAGTATCGGCTTTTTGGCAAGTACGCACCTTGGTGTGCCACCCTTCCTTAATTTTTATAATACCGATTTGTACAATGAGTTTTGTATCAATCAATATGGCAACACTGTGGGCAACCAGATTAAGACGGTGTTGCAAACACTGGGGGGCAACCCTTCGAGCCTCGACTTTTTAACCCGTATTCATTTAGAAGAATTGACACTGCATGGCGACCCTGCCATTAAAATCAACTCTTTTGCAGCCCCTGATTATGCAGTGGAAGATAAGCTGGTTAAACTCAGCCCTGCTATCATATCTGTAGCAGATAATAATTTTACTGCGTCAGTTAAAGTGATGAATATTGGCAAGGCTGTGGGCGACTCTATCCGCTTAACCATCAAGCGTAAGCTGCCAAACGATTCAATAAAAGTATTGTACAACCAGGTGATACCCGGTATCCGTTATATTGACTCTGTAAATCTTACTGTACCCATTAATCCATTAACCGATAAAGGACTCAATAAACTGATTGTACAGATTGATGTTGACAATAAAGTGTCTGAGCTTTCTGAAGTAAACAATATTCTCGAAAAAGATTTCTTTATTTTTGAAGATGAACTGCGGCCGGTGTTTCCCTATAACTATTCCATCATCAACCAGCAGAACCTCAATTTTATAGCATCTACTGCTAATCCGTTGAATGCAAGCCGGCAGTATGTAATGGAGCTGGATACAACCGAACTCTTTAACTCGGCTTTCAAAAAAACATATAATGCAAGCGGTGTGGGTGGCATTGTGCAGTTTGCAGCAAACAATGTTTCTTTCGGCGACAGTACTGTTTATTACTGGCGCACTGCCATGGTGCCTTTAAACCCTGGTGGTAATTATATATGGAACCCATCTTCGTTTATTTACCTGGCCAACAGCACACCGGGCTTTAACCAGTCGCATTTCTTCCAGTTCCAAAAAAATGGGTACGATAAGATACAACTGGATGCCGACAGGCAGATGCGGTTTAAATCTGTACCAAGGTCGCTCATTATACGCAATGGTATTTATCCTAATTACAGTTTTGATAAGGTGAATGTTAACCTCGATTTTGACCAGGTAGAGTTTTGGGGTTGTGTGTTTACCAACCTGCAGGTATACGTGTTCGACAGTACCTCGCTGCAGGCATGGGACAATGTAAACCAGGGGCCGGGCGGCAAATTTGGTAGCTGGCCGGTATGTAATGCGCCAAGGAAGTTTTTTGAATTTCCTTTCGACAATCCGCTTTACCGCAAAAACCTGATGAAGTTCCTTGAAGACAGTATTCCCAATGGTATGTATGTAGCCATCAAAAATTTGAATACAACCGGTAATACCAGTTTTATTAACCAGTGGATGAATGATACGCTCAGCCTTGGCTCAGGCAAATCGCTGTACCACACATTAAAAAATATCGGGTTTACAAAAATTGACAGCTTTTACAAAAACAGACCCTTTGTTTATTTTTACAGAAAAAATTTCAATGGCTTTACGCCAGAGCAGCATGTTGGCGCTGATGATGCTGCTTACTTAGATGTTACCATACCGCTGCTTACCAGGTTCAACTTTGGTACAGTAGAGTCACCCGCTTTTGGTCCTGCTTCCAAATGGAACGAGCTGCACTGGCGTGGTAAAACCTTAGATGCAGGCCCTTCAGATACATCGCAGGTAGAAGTGTATGGTATAAAAACAAATGGCACGGTAGATAAACTGGCCACCGTGTCGCCGGCAAGGGATACCAACCTGGCATTTATTAATGCGGCAACCTATCCTTACCTTAAGCTGAAAATGCTCAACAAAGATGTATTGTATGCCACCCCCGAGCAATTGCGCTACTGGAGGCTGAATGCCACTTATGTGCCCGAAGGAGCCATTGCCCCCAATATCTCTTTTAAAATGAAGGATACGGTGGAGCAGGGCGAATCCATTGATTTTGCCGTTGCGTTTAAAAACATCAGCCAAACTGCATTTGACAGCCTGCTGAAAGTTAAATTCATCATCACCGACAGAAATAATGTGCCCAATGTGGTGAACATACCCAAGCGTAAGGCATTGATAGCTGGTGATACGCTGATGGTTACTTACAGCATTGATACCCGCAACTTATCCGGTGATAATACTTTGTTTGTAGATGTAAATCCCGATAACGACCAGTTGGAGCAGTATCACTACAACAATGTGCTGTACAAAAATTTCTTTGTAAAGCCGGATAAATACAATCCGCTGCTGGATGTTACTTTTGATGGGGTGCACATTCTTAACAGGGATATCGTATCCTCCAAACCAAGGATACTGGTAAAACTGAAAGACGAAAGCCGCTTTTTGCTGCTGAAGGATACTGCATTGATAAAAGTGCAGGTACGCTTCCCCGACCAGAGCATACGCACTTACCGGTTTGGCGATACCATGCGCTTTACCCCTGCATCACTGAGTGGTGGCGATAATACGGCTTCCATTGATTTTGGGCCTTACTTCCCGCAGGATGGAGAGTACGAATTGATTGTATCCGGAAAGGATGTGGTGGGCAACACGGCGGGTGAACTGGATTACAGGGTTAACTTCAGCGTTATCAATAAGCCGATGATATCCAACCTGCTCAACTATCCAAATCCGTTTACTACTTCTACCGCATTTGTATTTACCATTACGGGTACCGAGCCACCGCAGAATATGCGCATACAGATATTGACCATTACCGGTAAAGTGGTGAGGGAAATAACCAAGCAGGAACTGGGTGATATACATGTGGGCAGAAACATTACCAGCTATAAATGGGATGGTACGGATATGTATGGACAAAAATTGGCCAACGGTGTATACCTGTACAGGGTAATTACCAATCTGAATGGTAAGTCGCTGGATAAATACACGGCAGATGGCGATAAGACTGATAAGTATTTTAATAAGGGATATGGAAAAATGTACCTGATGCGGTAATAATTCCCTGTTTCGCAATATAACTACAGGCTGCTTTTAAACGGGCAGCCTGTTTTATTTGTTATTTTGCAGCATGGCAGATTTGCCACTGAGGCACTGAAGTACAGTAAAATACAGGAAAAAAGTACAGGCAGAGGATAAGAAACAGTGGTTCTGTGTTTTCTGTGGCAATAAATGTTTTTCCGCTGAGGCACAAAGAATAAACAAAAAAGTGTAGCTGTGCTGCCTGTCCCGCAGTACAACTTACGGGATGGCAATTAATAAAAAAACAATGGCAAAAATTTCTATCAATATAGCAACGGGCAGCCTGCAGCAGCAGGAAATGATTGTAGGCATCGACCTCGGCACCACCAACAGCCTGGTGGCCATCATTCATCCTGAAACAAAGCAGCCGGTAGCATTAAAGGAGCATGACAGCAGTTCGCTGGTGCCGTCTGTGGTGCATTTTGATGATGATGGAAATGTAACTGTAGGCGAAGCAGCCCTTGAGTATTTAATTACAGCACCGCAGCAAACCATTTTTTCTGCCAAGCGGCTGATGGGCAAAAGCTACAACGACATTAAAAATAATGCTTCCTTTTTTGCCTATAAGGTAATAGACGACAATACTGAAAGCTTAGTAAAAGTACAGGTGGGCGATAATTTTTATTCGCCGGTAGAGCTGTCTTCGCTTATTTTAAAAGAGCTGAAACAACGTGCGGAGCATATTTTAAAAACACCCGTAAACAAAGCAGTCATTACCGTACCGGCTTATTTTAATGATGCACAACGGCAGGCCACAAGGGATGCAGGCAGGCTGGCGGGGCTGGATGTGCTGCGTATTGTAAATGAACCTACGGCTGCAAGCCTTGCTTACGGGCTTGGGCTTGATAAAACGGAAAGCAAAACCATAGCGGTATACGACCTGGGTGGCGGCACTTTTGATATTTCAATACTGCGGGTAACAGCCGGTATTTTTGAAGTACTCTCTACCAATGGCGATACCTACCTTGGCGGCGACGATTTTGACCAGGCCATTGTACAATACTGGATGGGGCAATTGGGTATCAGCAAGCAGGCGCTGGATAGCGATAAATCGCTGATGCAATCGCTCCGCTTATCAGCCGAAGCAGCCAAGCGCCATCTTTCTGCCAATGATAGTTTTGAAAGTACATTGGGCAACTATTCCATTAGTATAACAAAGCAGCAGTTTGAAGAACTGGTAATGCCATTGGTAAATAAGACCATACAGTGCTGTAAAAATGCCCTGCAGGATGCAGCACTCACCATTAATGATATTGAAGCCGTGGTAATGGTGGGCGGCAGTACCCGTGTGCCATTTGTAATACAACAGGTGGGCGCATTTTTTGGCAGAGCCGTTAACAATAGTGTAAACCCCGATGAAGTGGTGGC
>JANMDL010000585.1:0-2841 GCA_031376295.1 Chitinophagales bacterium | reverse complement strand
AAAATTATTGCTGCACCTTGATGGTGAACTTGGCGTTGCTGAGGCTGCTGTGCTGCAAAATGAGTTACAGGCCAATGATACCCTGCGGCAGGAATGGGAACTTTTGCAACAAACAAAATTACAGCCCCAGGATGTGGTGATTTTTGAAAACAAGGAAATGTTGCTGCGTAAGGAACCGGCCCGTGTGATACCGGCAAACTTGTGGCGGGCTGCTGCTGCTGTATTTATCGGGCTTAGCCTGGTGGGTACGGTTTTGGTGCTTAATAATAAAAATGGCAAACAAGCTGGTGATACTGCCAGAGAAACATTTGTTAAGAGCGGTACTGGTATCAAGGAAAATAAGTTGCCGGTTAACTCTGATGCTACTGCTCAAACTGTTACTGTTTTGCAACAAGTACCCTCCATTGTTAAGAAAAATGCAGTTGGTACAGCAACAAATGATAAACGTGCAAATACTGTTGTTAGCAAGCAGGGCATGATTGTTTCCACAAATGAAAAGAATCAGTTACGGCAAGAAAATAAAACCATCCGTGAGCGTTTAGAAAACATTAACAAAGATGAAAGTAACGAAACAGGTATCACAACCGTACAATTAAAAGAGCGTATTGCTCAGTCTGCTGCAACAGAGACCATCAAAAATAATACTGTAACCGGTTTAGCTAAACCGGCTATAGAAAGTTCTTTAAAAACAAATAATGCTGCGTATGCCGTTAATACTAAAACTGAAGAAACGGTACAAAGCGATTATTTAACTCCTGATGATAAAAAATTCAGGAGAAGCGGCCTGATAAGAAAAGTATCCCGTTTTTTTCAACGCTCAACTAAAAAGAAGGCTGATGGCGATGGCCTTAAAATTGCCGGGTTTGAATTTGCAGTCAGGTAGAATCATTAAAATTTAAAAGTAACATGAAGAAGCTATTACTATTTTTAGCAACAGTATTTGTATGCCTTGCAACGGACGCACAGGTAAGTAAGGACACGATGCCCTCGCCCAAAGTGGATACCATTCGCATAGGCAATATCGTTATTATAAAAAAGAAAGGAGCAGATGATGGTAAAAAAGATGGCTGGAAGAATGAAATAAAGATAGGGCGCAAGCGGTCTGATAAACCCTCCAATGTAAGTACCAACTGGTGGATCATTGATTTGGGTTTTGCCAATTACGATGACATGACCAATTATGCTTCAGTTCCGCCTGCTTATTTTGCCAACAGGCCCGGGCAACCAGCCATCGGGGCAAATGATTTTAAATTGCGTACAGGCAAAAGTGTGAATGTGAACATCTGGTTCTTTATGCAGAAGCTGAACCTTATCAAACACAAGCTGAACCTCAAGTACGGCCTTGGGCTGGAGCTGAACAATTACCGCTATAAATCGGGTATCAGTTATAAGGAAAACGGTACCAACCCTTACCCGCCTTTCAATACCAACAGCGGAGTTTTCATACTGAGGGACTCGATAAGTTTTTCAAAAAACAAACTGGCTGCCGATTATGTTACAGTACCATTTATGCTCAATTTTACCAGCAATCCAATTTACAGAAATAAGGGCCTGAGCCTGAGTGCCGGTGTGAGTGTTGGCTACCTGTACGGGCAGCGCAACAAGCAGAAAAGCAGCGAAAGAGGCAAGGAAAAAAACAGGGGTGATTATGACCTGGAGCGCTTTAAGCCATCCTATATTGCTGAACTTGGCCTTGGGCCTGTGCGCTTGTATGCATCTTACAGCCCCAAATCTATTTATAAAACAGGATTGGATATGCGGCCCTATACTTTTGGGGTACGCTTCAGTAACTGGTAATATATTATATACTTTCTCTCTCAATCCTTTGCCCCAGTACTGCAGTACGGGGCGGGGGATTGAGTAATTTATATATGCTCCGCAAGGGGCTTTTTTTATACCCAAATTATCCCGACTGCCCTCAAAATCAACCTTTTTATTAAATTTCTGTTAAATAGAGGTATTGTTTTATCCACCCGATATAATAATTTTGACTGGCACGGCGTTTGACTGATAAGCTGTAAATAAAATTAATATCTGCAATGAAGGGCGTTTCAATTCAACATTTTCTTTTACTGGCTGCGGCCTTTACATTATTGTCGTTTGTTGCCTCCGACAGGGGGAAGAAAAAGCCGGTTAAGAAGAAAAAAACTACGGCGGCTAAAGTAGTGGCAAAGCCGGTAGCACCCGATACTACTGAAAACCCCTACTACATTATTGTGGATAAAAGCGATTATGAACTGAAAGTGTACGACGACGAGGGTTGGTATGCCACTTATCCCGTAGTGTTTGGCAGTAAAGACCTGACCGATAAATACCGGGAAGGTGATAAGCGTACGCCGGATGGCAGTTTTAAAGTAATTCTGAAAAAAATACACAAAAAATGGGGCCCGGAGCTTTTATTGGATTATCCCAATGATGAAAGTGTACGCCGGTTTAATGAGCGCAAACAGCGGGGGGCATTACCCAAAAATGCAAAAATCGGTAACGGTATCGCCATCCATGCCACAAGGCCGCAGGAAGAATGGACGGTAGATAATTTTTACAACTGGACGGATGGCTGTGTGTCAGTTAAATATACTGAGATGAAAGACCTTTTCAGCTATATCCCTGTAGGCACACCGGTAACTATACATCAGTGAGCATCTAATTTTACAAAAATGGCTGTAATTGCAGTAGTGCAGTTTCAGCTTTTTTTTATTGTGCAATAAACAACAAACTACCGTCACCATAGCTTAAAAACCTGAAGTCATTATTGAGTGCATAGTCGTAAATGATGCGCCACCCTGGACCAACAGCGGCAGCAACCAGCAGCAGCAGGGTAGATTGTGGCTGGTGAAAATT
>JANMDL010000580.1:0-4617 GCA_031376295.1 Chitinophagales bacterium | reverse complement strand
CATTTTCACCTACAATGCCTATATCAGCTACATTGTCAAACACATACTGCGGAATATCATCATCCCTGAGAAAAAAAACTTCCAGCGGAAAATTATACGCCACAGCTTTTAACTGTTTATTGCCATTGTTCAGCTCTATACCACATTCTTTTAACAGCCGTATTGAATCTTCGTAAAGGCGACCTGATTTTTGTATAGCTATTTTTAACATCGTACTGATTGATTTATTTTTTTAACTATTGAAAACAAAAAGGGCTTACTGTTGAGTAAGCCCTTTGAAATATGTTTAGATACATACAAATCAGGATAGCTTACCCGGCGGCAAGATATGGTGATGATGTATGTGTGAAAAATTTATCATTGTGGTACAAAGTAAAGAAGCATTGTTTACTTTGCCAAAAAAAATTAAAAGGGTTGAATGTTTATGCCCAATCCGGGTGAATCGGTATAACAAATACGGCCAAAATCGAAGTTTACACCCTTTGCCGCATCCTCTGCCAGCAGTAAGGGGCCATCCATATCCACATAATCGAGCAAGGGGGCCAGTTGTGCTATGGCCGCGGTACCTACCGAGCTTTCGTTCATACAGCCTACCATTACCTTCATGCCCAGTTCTTTTGCACGGGCAATCATACGCCGGGCCGGGGTAATGCCACTGCATTTGGTTAATTTGATATTGATACCATGAAAATGCTCATGGCACTTCTCCACATCAGCTTCATACACACAGGCTTCATCGGCAAAAATCGGCAGAACAGATTGTGCGTACAACACTTTCATGCCTTCCCAATTTTCTTTTGCGAGTGGTTGCTCCACCAGTTCCACGCCCAAGTCCTTCAGTTGCGGAATTTTAAGCAATGCTTCTTCCAGCGTCCAGCCTGCATTGGCGTCTACCCGTAATACAGCAGTTGTGTTTTTACGAAGTGCAGCCACCATTTCAATATCACCGGGTACACCTACTTTTACCTTGTAGATTGGCCAGGGTCTTTCCTGCATCTTCTGCACCATTTTATCAATGCTGTCAATGCCAATGGTAAAATCGGTGATGGGGCTGTTTGCAGTATCCAATTCCCATAGCTGGTGCAGTTGTTTGCGACGCAGCTTACCATACAAATCCCACCCGGCCATATCCAATGCACATACCAAAAAATTATTCTGCGGAAACAGGTGATGCAGGTAATGCCAGTAACGCTCAGGATCGGTAAAGGAAAACTTTTCTACAAATACTTTTTTCCTTTCCAGGTCTTCAATCATTTTCTCCACCGGAATATTGTAGTAAGCGATGGCAGGTGCTTCACCATACCCCTTTGCCCCCATGTGCTCCAGTTCCACTATAAGCGTTGGTTGGTGTGTTTTAGTACCCTTACTGATGGTGAAAGGATGCGTAAAGGGCAGGTTGTATGATTTGTATTTTAATTTCAAATTCTTTTATCACTAATTATTCTGATTACACGAATTACACGGATTCCTTTTTTCACGAATTATTCCAATTACACGGATTTCTTTTTCACTAATTTACCGGATTACACTAATTATACGGATTTTACCATCAGCACATTTGCACATTATCAAATCAGCACATTAGCACATTGCTTCATTTGCACATTTGCTTTATCGCCCACCCGCTTCCACATAACTCTTCAATTCTGCCGTAAATTCTTTTTCTTTAATAAGGTCTTCCAAAGTAAGGTGCATGCGGTAGCACCAGAAATGTTTTGGATCGGCCGGCTGGTTGATGCGTTCTTCCTGCGGGTTTTCGCGGCGCAGTTCGCCACTGATGCCCAGTATATCCTGCAATTGAAAAATGCTCCACATAGCAGGTGAATGCAAGTGCTGTATCAGTATTTCCTTGTTGATCCAGGGTTCGCAAAACCAGGGCGCCTCGCCATAATGACCAAGTATTTCGTTGTAAAATTTCTGCGTTTTTTCCTTGTTTTCTTCCCACCAACCACGCAGGGTACTCATATCATGGGTAGAGGGTGTAATAACGCTCAGGTAAGGCGCATCAGCAGGATGCAGAAACGCTGTGCCGGTTTTTTTGGGCATTCGCTGAATCTCAAGACTCAGTATACCAAGTTGCTCCATCACATCAGGTACACAATGCGGCACCATACCCAGGTCTTCCCCGCATATCAGCATATTGGTACTGCGCTTCAGTTCAGGTAGTTTATTCATGGCTTCTTTTGCCCAGAAATCATCCTGCCTGCGGAAAAAATAATTTACATATAATTCTTTTAATTGTGCCTGCGAATGTGCATCAAGATAACGGAAACTACTGGTTTGTTCCATACCAATACGGAAATGAAACTGGCTGCCATTACTTCCTGCTTCTTCAAATAATACCACATTACTAATGAGGTTAAAAAGGCCTTCTTTTATATGCTGTGCGCCACCAGTCTCTTCAAAAAAAGTTTCTACTTTCCGTTGGGTATCAAATTCCTCCCTTAAAGCGTACATCCCGTTATTGAGTTCCAGGTAATCAGATTTTACTGTACCTGCATCCGCTCCAAACAATTCATTCAGCACATCTTCGCTGATATAAGGCATGCAGTAACGGTGTTTATCGAAAGAAATGCCTTTTTCAAAAAATTCGTTGATGTTAACCGGTATCGCCGGTACAAAATGCCCCATGATTCCTTCTACGGCATGCATGGGTATGCTCCATATCCTGAAAAAGCCGAGTATATGATCAATACGGAAAGCATCAAAGTAGTTGCTCATCTGCTCAAAACGCCTCCGCCACCAGGCAAAGCCATCCTGTTGCATTTTTTGCCAGTTGTAGGTTGGAAAACCCCAGTTTTGCCCTTTTACGGCAAAATCATCAGGAGGCGCTCCTGCCTGTTCGGCCATATTGTACAATTCGGGCTGTACCCAGGCATCGCAACTGTGGCGGAAAATGCCAATAGGTAAATCTCCTTTTACAATAATGCCTTTTTTATGTGCATAAACGGTTGCTTCTTTCAACTGCAGGTGCAGGTGGTATTGTGTAAAATAGTGAACCGCAATATCATCATAAAAACGTTGTGAAGAAGCCACCAGGCGCTGTACAGCATCTTCATCATACTCACTATAGGTATTCCACTTGCCGTATTCCGCTGTTTTGTATTTGTCTCTCAGGTAGCAAAAGGCGGCATAAGGTACCAACCAGTGACGGTTGAGCTCAAAAAAACTGAAATAATCCAGGCTATCATGCAGGTCATCCTTTTGCAGCAGGTAAAGTTCCTTTATAGCATTCGTTTTAAACTTCATTACCTGGCCATATTCAAGGTTGGGCAGGTCGTTCAGTTGCTTTTGTTTTTTTGATAAAGCTTTTGCTATTGCGGCATGTTGCTTACCAGCCACTTTTTCTATATTAAGAAACAATGGATGCAGTGCAAAAGCCGATACTGCCGCATAAGGATAAGAATCTGCTGCAGTGTGGGTGGCTGTGGTATCATTTATGGGTAATAACTGCAACAGTTTAAGCCCTGCCTGCTGTGCCCAGTCCACCATCAGTTTAATATCTGTAAATTCCCCAGTACCAAAACTGTTTTTACTCCGCAGACTAAAAACGGGTATTGCCACGCCGGCGCCACGCCAATTAGTTACTGGTAACTGTACAAAACCATCATGCCGTATTGCAAGGCTGTTTTTGGAAGCCTCTTGCTGCAACAAACGGTTATCCCCTCCTTCAAACTGCAAAAATTTATTGCTTTCACTATTGTACACACCATATTTATAGGCCAACGGAAACTTCTCCTTCCCCAGGTTAAGGCGTATCACCCACCAGTTGCCATTACGGATGGCTGTTACCGGCTTATCCGTTTGCCAATCGCCCAGCGCTTTACCACTGCCTGCCACGCATACCAGTTCATTTTCACGCAGTAATGGTGCTTTCACCCTCAGTTCATGCGTATAGTTTTTAGGGTACTTACCTTTTGCATCGGCAGTTTTTTTTAGCAGCACTTCCTGAAATGGCTGTGTAAAAAAACTGTTTCCCGGGTTACCAGCATGGCTCCAGGTATCTGTAAGTATAATTTCTGTTGCTTTAAGCCCATTGGTTTCTACTATCCTGTCATCGCCCCATTCCACCACTTCTGCCCCTTCAGCATTTCGCAATATATATTTATAACTGATGGTGTCCGCATCTGCAGCACCCGGTATGTTTACAGTGGTGTGCCAGTACTCATTATTAAAATACTGCATTGGTACAGCTTTTTGAATATCATCATTACCCAAAGCGGGGCAATTACCGCTTAAGCAAAGCGACTGTCCATATTTTGTAGCAAACCGTATATAAAAGTGAAATAACATCCGTTAAACAATTAAAGACCGGCAATTTAAACCCTTTATCCCGAAATGTAAAAAATACACATTAAAAAATTGGGTTCTTATATAAATGAGCCTGCAGGGCAGCACCAGTATTGGTATATAATTATTGTTTTTCTTGTTTTGCGCTGCGGATAAAAATATAGTCAGTTTTACCTTTTATTGGTTTTCCCGAAGCATTCAGCGGCTTTATAGTGTCTTCACTTACAATACGGAACATCTCTTCTGCAATGTTATTGGTAAGCAGTTTAACAATACCACTGTCAAAAACACAGTAACCAGATTTGTTATTGATGTTGCCCCCTCTTG
>JANMDL010000524.1:0-1652 GCA_031376295.1 Chitinophagales bacterium | reverse complement strand
GATCCTATACCGGCTCGGAAAATACGCTCGTCATCGAGGGGCGCGGCCTGTGGCTGCGTCCGCCGCACATGTCCGACTATGGCCAATGGGCGGAGCTGCGCGCCTTGAGCCGCGATCATCTGATGCCGTGGGAGCCGCAGTGGTCGCGAGACGAGCTGAGCCGGTTCGCCTTCCGCCGCCGCGTCAAGCACTACCAGCGCGAGTCCGCCGAGGATCAGGGCTACGCGTTTCTCATTCTCGACGCCGGCAATGATCAGCTGCTGGGCGGGCTGACCTTCACCAACGTGCGCCGCGGCGTGACGCAATCTGCAGCGCTCGGCTACTGGCTCGGGCTGCCGTACGCAGGCCGGGGCATCATGTCGGAGGCCGTGCGGGCGGCGGTGTTGCACGCGTTCGAGGCTTTCAAGCTGCACCGCGTCGAGGCGGCGACGCAGCCGGCGAACCAGCGCTCCATCCGGGTTCTCGAGCGCAACGGGTTTGCCCGCGAGGGCTTTGCGCGCAGCTATCTCAAGATCAACGGTGTGTGGGCCGACCACGTGCTGTTCGGCCGAATTTCCGGCGACATCAGCCAGTCCGAGGCGCCCCAGGCATGATGCAGCGGACGGCACAGACGCGGGCGATACGATCGGGGGGCGGCTTGAAGCCGGCACTCCTCGCCCTGCTGTTGTCCGTTCTTGCACTCGCGGCCCTGCCCGGCGCGGCCTTTGCCTTGAAGCCGATCGTTGTCGATCCCGAACTCGACCGGCTCGAAATCACGACGCTTGGCGATCTCTTCGAAGGCCGCGGCGACAGCGTGCAGCTCGAAACCGCGCCGAGCGCCGACGGCGCCACGGGCCGCTTGTCCGTCAACGCGGTGACCGCCGGCACCAACCCGAACTGGATCGTCTTCGCGCTCACCAACCCGACCGACCGCGCCATCGAGCGCTGGCTGACCGCGGACCGCTATTCCGTCGTCGGCTCGGGCGTCGTGTGGCCGGATCTCGACGCGCGGCGCATCGAAGGCATCACGCCTTCCATCGGCTTCGTGCCGGAGCGCATACCCAACGAGCGCGCCGACATCTTCCGCGTTACGCTCGAACCGGGGCAGACCATCACGTTTGTCGCCGAGCTGACCTCGGACCGCTTCGCGCGCCTGCATCTGTGGAAGCCGCTCGAATACGAGTTGAAGGTCCGCGACCGCCAGCTGTTCAACGGCGTCATGCTGGGCCTGACGGCGCTTCTGGCGATCTTCTTGACATCGATCTTCGCGGCCAACCACAAGCTCATCTTCCCGGCCGGCGCGCTCGTCGCGTGGTGCGTGCTCGGCGTGCTGTGCGTCGACTTCGGATTCTTCCACAAGTTGTTCCAGCTCAAGGCCGAGGACAACGCCATCTATCGCGCGGCAACGGAATCGGCCCTCGCCGCGAGCCTCGTCATTTTCCTGCACGTGTTCTTGAGGCTGGCGCTGTGGCACGGCCTCGTGCGCATGCTGATCGGCACCTGGATGATTGCGCAGCTGGCCCTCGTTGCGATCGCTGTTGTCGATCCGCGTCTGGCCTCGACGTTTGCGCGGTTGTCGTTCGCCGCAATCGGTATCGTCGGCGCGGCGCTGACGTTGTTTCTGGCGCTCAGGGGCCAGGATCGCGCGCTCTCGCTCATCCCGACGTGGCTGC
>JANMDL010000523.1:0-12218 GCA_031376295.1 Chitinophagales bacterium | reverse complement strand
ACGGTATTGGGTCTTGTTGTATATTTTATTATGTACCGGTATGTTTTAAAAGGCGAAAATCTCGACTTCGGTTTCTACGCTTTCCGTCCGCATATTGCGGCATTGTTCACTTCCTTCTGCATTAATTTTGTGGTGGGTTTTCTGCTGATGAAGTTTGTGGTGTTTACCCAGAGCAATCTCCGCGGCCGAATACAGTTGTTCCGGTATTTTATTTCCTTCTTTATAAACCTTGTACTTAATTATTTACTACTCAAGCTTTTTGTAGATGTACTGCATTGGGATGCCATTGCTTCACAACTGCTTACCACCTGCATTGTGGTACTGGTAAGTTACCTCAGCCAGAAGCATTTTTCGTTTAAGGTAAAATAATCAGGCCCCGGTAAAGTGCTTGCCAGCCCTTACCCTCTTTATACATTTACAAAATCACCCGCTGCAGTATTGTACACTTTCTTACCCAGTTTACCGCTATCCATCAACTGTTTGTGTGCTGCTTTTAACGTACGGATGCGTTCGGCATATACATTACCACCTACATTCAGCAAATTTGTGTAAATGGTTTGGCGGTTGGTAGTGGCGGTAAGAATACTGGTAATATGGCTTGACTTGGCTCTGCCCTGGTGGTGAATATCGCATATAACCTGGCAGATATAATCGGGCCAGCCATTAAGGTTGTAGCGGGTATTATACTGCTTCATGTTCTTTTTAAATAATTCCACGGCGCAGTTCACCTGCAGTTCCCGGTTGGCCGAATCATTCTGGCTCCAGTGTACCATACGTGCAGAAGAAATCAGCTCCTGCTGATCCAGCGCTGCTTTATCCGGGTTCAGGTAATTCATCAACCCCTGTGTACTTGCAGCATCTTCCAATTGTTTGGCACTGCTGCCATTATTATACCATATAAAACCGTTGCGCAACTCAAGAAAAGGAAAATAATCCTTTGCTTTTGGCAATTGCAGCAACCGGCGCAAATAAGTTACAAAATCGCCATTGGGCACATGGGCTGCATACTGCATAAAAGTAAAAGTAAAGGCAGCTCTGTCGTAAGTGTTCAGGCAATGAAAGGAACCCCGGCTTTCGCACATTGCCGTGGGGTAAATAAAGTTGGCCCAAAAGCCAAATTCTGTTTCATAAGTGGCAGGGTTATATACCAAATTGGCTATCTGCTGCAGATTGCTGAGGCCGTGATTACCCTGGTACACTACATCGCTCCCAATATAAAATCTTGGTCCGCCATCGGCAGTTGCATATTGTTTGTTGAGCTGGTTGCTGAATACAAATTGAATGGTTGGCATACATTGAGTTTTATGATGACAATTAAATATTGCTGAATTTACCGTCATTTTTGGCAGTTATTTGCCACAATGAGTGACATTTTGCTGCTGTTTAAAAAAATCAGGCCTGCACAACAAATATTACAAAATTTAAATATAGGCAAAATATTTGCTGTAAAAAAACAAACTTTACCAGGTTATTCAAGCGGAAAAAACTCTTTTTAGCATATTGATTTAACGGTAAAACAGTAAAAACGCCCTATTGCTACCTGTCAAGCCAATCCTAAAAGGCTGGTTTTCAAACATTTCCGGGAATTGAGGATTTCCTGCTTTGCCCGTTTGCCCAAAAACTGCCAAAATTGCACATGGGTACCCAATGGCACAATCATTGACAAGTAGCATTGAACATTTAAACTCATATAAATCATGGGAAAGATTATAGGAATAGACTTAGGAACAACAAACAGTTGCGTTTCTGTAATGGAAGGCAACGAACCGGTTGTTATAGCCAACGAAGAAGGACGCCGTACAACCCCTTCTGTAGTAGCTTTTTTGAAGAATGGCGAACGCAAAGTAGGCGACCCCGCTAAACGCCAGGCCATTACAAACCCGCAAAATACCATTACCAGCGTAAAACGCTTTATGGGCCGCAGGTTTGATGAGGTGACTGAAGAAAGCAGCCACTGGAGTTACAAAGTGGTAAAAGGTGACAATAATACCGTTCGTATTGACATAGATGGCAGATTGTATACTCCGCAGGAAATAAGTGCGATGGTACTGCAGAAAATGAAAAAAACTGCTGAAGATTACCTGGGTCATGAGGTGACAGAAGCGGTAATTACCGTACCTGCCTACTTTAACGATGCCCAGCGCCAGGCTACCAAAGAAGCGGGTGAAATTGCTGGTTTAACAGTAAAACGTATTGTGAACGAACCAACCGCAGCAGCTTTGGCTTATGGCTTGGATAAGGGTGGTAAAGACCAGAAGATTGCCGTATTTGACCTTGGTGGTGGTACATTTGATATAAGTGTGCTGGAACTGGGTGATGGTGTATTTGAAGTAAAAAGCACCAATGGCGATACGCACCTGGGCGGCGATGATTTTGATAAAGTGATTATGGATTGGCTGGCGGATGAATTTAAGAGCGAAGAAGCCATTGACCTGCGCAAAGATCCTATGGCATTACAGCGCTTAAAAGAAGCATCTGAAAAAGCCAAGGTGGAGCTGAGCAGCAGTACCGAAACAGAAATTAACCTGCCTTATATTACTGCAGTGGATGGTGTACCCAAGCACTTAGTAAAAAAACTGAGCCGTGCAAAATTTGAGCAGATAGCCGACAAATTATTTGAGCGTTGCCTGAAGCCATGCGAGCAGGCATTGAAAGATGCGGGTATGGGTACCGGCGAAATTGATGAAGTGATACTGGTAGGCGGCAGTACCCGCATACCAAAAGTGCAGGAAATTGTAGAAAAATTCTTTGGTAAAAAACCCAATAAAGGCGTTAACCCCGATGAAGTAGTTGCTTTGGGCGCTGCCATACAGGGTGGTGTAATGACGGGTGAGGTAAAAGATGTACTGTTGCTCGACGTAACACCATTGAGCCTTGGTATTGAAACCATGGGCGGTGTAATGACAAGGCTGATTGACAGCAACACAACTATCCCTACTAAAAAATCTGAAACATTCAGTACTGCCAGCGACAACCAGCCCGGCGTGGAAATACATGTGTTACAGGGTGAACGCCCCATGTCTAACCAGAACAAGAGCCTGGGCCGCTTTAACCTGGCCGACATACCACCGGCACCCCGTGGCGTACCGCAGATTGAAGTAATTTTTGACATTGATGCCAACGGTATTTTACACGTAACGGCAAAAGACAAAGGCACGGGCAAAGAGCAGCGCATTACTATACAGGGTGGCAGCGGATTGAGCAAGGAAGAAGTGGAGGCAATGAAGAATGAAGCCAAAGCCAATGAAGCCAGCGATAAAGTAGAAAAAGAAAAAGTAGAAAAAATTAACCAGGCCGACAGCATGATTTTTCAAACAGAAAAACAACTGAAGGAGTATGGTGAAAAAATAAGCACTGATAAAAAAGCGGTGATTGAAAATGCCCTTGCCCAGCTGAAGGAAGCGCACAAACTGCAGGACCTTGCACAGATTGACACGGCTACCGAGGCACTGAATGGTGCATGGACGGCCGCCAGTGAAGAAATGTACAAGGCAACGCAAGAAGCAGGCGCCAACGGGCAGCCAGGTGCTGATGCAGGCGCACAGGATGCGGGTGCAGATGCCGGTGCAAAGAATGACAATGTGGAGGATGCGCAGTTTGAGGAGGTGAAATGAGTTGGTTAAGTTGATAAGTTTGAAGCCTCGGTTATGCCGGGGCTTTTTTTTGTACTTTAGCAGTATGAAAGAGCTAACATATATTTTAGGAGCCGGGGCAAGTTATCAGTCTATGCCGGTGGTGAAAACGTTTGCTGAAAGGTTTACGGATTTTCAGGACTATCTTACTGTATTAATAGAGGAGATTAAACTAAAAGATACATCTAATAAAACAGATGCTATTATCCGCTGGGGAAAAGAGTTAGAAATCGGCATTAGAACCCACCAGTCATTTGATACCTTTTTTAAAAAAAAATTTCACTTAGGTAAAACAACCGAGATAGTGAATTATAAAAAAATAATAAACCTGTATTTTTTATGGGAACACCTGCATGAAATTAAAATAGATTCACATGAGGATCTTAAAGGAATTTCTTTTGTAAAAACCACACAAATAGACAAGCGATACGATGCCCTAATTGCATCATTGTTAAAACCCAAAGCCGGCAAGACAGAATTATTTTGCAAGGTTAATTTTCTGTCATGGAATTACGATTTAAATCTGCTATCAAGTATAAAACAGTATTTCAATCCCTTAGAAACATATTCTGAGTTATTGCAAGAATTGCAAGATAAAAGCAGGGCAGAATGGTTAATCAATGATATACTATCTGTGGTAAATATGAATGGGCATTTTTATTCCCATCTTTTTGACCAGAAAAAAGACTTAGAGGAATTAGACAAAGAGTTACTCTTGAAAGAAGCAGTCCAAGCATGGGCAAGAAATCTATTAGAATTGCAAACAGATGCAACTCGTATTCGATTTGCGTGGGAGGGAATGAGTGAAAATCCCAATAATAATTTAAAGCATGTAGAGTTGGCAGTACAAAAAATTAAAAGGTCAGATGCAATTGTTATAATAGGCTACACTTTCCCTCTTTATAACAGATTAATAGATCTTCAATACATTAATCTTCCTTCGCTGCGGAAAGGGGTTGTATACATTCAAGATCCTGATGCAAATATAATTACAACTCGAGTAAGGGAAGAGTTTTCCCTGATAGATACTTATGTAACGATAAAACCTATTACTGATTGCAATAGTTTTTATGTCCCGAGGAACATAGTTGATATACAAAATCTTTAGCATACTTTCTCCTCAGTGTCGGCCATTGTCCAATGCCTTCCGGGCAACCCGCTACCCTTTAGAATGTAACGAACAGAAAAGAACTGCTGTCCGGATGTCTTTGACTCCGGACAAACATAACATCATTATTAACTTCCGGGCAAAGTCTCCTGCTTAGCCATGTGCGGTAGCCAGGGACGTTGGGCTGTGTAATCTACCCGCCTCGCTTCGTTGCATACGAAACATTTTTCGCCTTTCGTTTCATGTACCACTTGCCATGGTTTAAAGTAGTTGCAGGTACGAAAGAAAAATTTATTTTTCTGTGATATTACTTTGGGCTGCAGTAAATATGTAGCAGGCTATTCCTTCGTATACGTAACCAGATTTTCCATTACCAAGTTCATCCCAGTTAGTTGTGTAAAAGTGCGATTTAGCGCCATCATTATTATACCGGTGAAATGCTGCTGTGTTGGCCACTGGTGCCGGATAGGCATAGAAAGCAACCCCTTCATAGGAGTATTCAGTATTCCCATTTCCTAATTCGGTAAAGCTAGTTGTATAAAAATGGCATTTAGAGTTGTTGTTAAGATAGCGGTAACAGGGAATAGTGCCAGAGTCCTGCTTAGTCATAACATAACCTGCAACACCCTCGTAAACGTATCCATATTTACCTTCCTTTATTTCATCCCAACTGGTAGTATATAAATGATCTCTTTTTGCCGCATTATTGTAACGGTAAAGCTTGGAAGTTACCTGTGCAGTAAGTTGTAATAATAAAAAAGTAAAAAATAAAGTAATAGAAAAAAGTTTCATGGGGGATAATATTTTAAGAATTGATTTTATGCAATATAAAGGATTATAGTATAAAATAAAGGTTTCGGGACATCTATTTTTTTTCTACCCCACTGGTCGGTGTCCTCACCGAACGGAATCATTTTTATACCTGCACTGCTCCAATAAAAATCCGCCGTCTGAAAAAGTTTCCAGTAAACACAAGAGAAAAACTACACCCTGTAGTGTTTTGTTATGTAAGGACAAATATGATTCATGTGCCTTTTTCTATGTATTGAAATTTTGCCTTCAAAGATTCAAATGGGTAGTATGTTAAAAAATTAGCATCACCCCAGCATAGGGTGCCTCACAAATTCTTTTTGCCTGTTAAACAAAAACCGGTAAGTACTCAATACACGGCTGTGATAAGTATCTCCGAGGTTTTCGGCCACATTAATCATTTTGGGGTTAAAATCACCGATCCACTGCATTTCGTATTCGGTATAAATTTTGGCCGGTATTTGTATGATGCGGGCACATTCTGCAACTATATAGGCATCAATACCCTTGCCCTGCCACTCGGGTACCACACCAAATACCAGCCCGTTAAACTTTTTTGAAGGATGGAATTTTTGCAGGTACACAAATTTGAGTTTCTGCAGCAGTCCGAACTGCCCGTTCATCTTACCAAAATAATGGTTCAGGTCGGGCAGGTTCACAAACATGGCGATGGGGTCGGTTTTATGATATGCAAAATAAATTATGCGTTCATCCATTACCGGTTTCATTTTTTTAAACATCAGCAGCACCTGCTCTTTGGCCATTTCTTTCAGGCCGCCATGGCCCGCCCAGGCCTTGTTGTAAACAGTAGTAAAATCGGCAGCATATTTCTCCAACTGGTCTTTTTTTATTGTACTGAAGCTGATATCAGGATTTGCAGCCACAGCAGCATGGCGCTGGTTTATCCTTTCGGCAAGGGGCTTTTGCGGATCCATACTAAAACATATCTGGTTGTAAAATACCCTGAAGCCGTAGTTTTCGAACAGGGTGGCATAGTACGGGTGATTGTAGTTCATACAGTACAATGGCGGATTAAAACCCTTTGTTACAAGGCCCCACCAGCGGTCACGCTCTCCAAAGTTAATGGGGCCGTCCATTGCTTCCATGCCCTGTTGCTCCAGCCAACTTTTAGCAGTATCCAGCAGCAAATCAGCAGCAAACTGGTTGTTGATACTCTCAAAAAAGCCAATGCCGCCCACAGGCACATCATCGCCCTTATTTTTGTATTTTTTATTGGTAAACGCAGCTATCCTGCCCACCAGCCGGCCCTTTTCATCGGTCAGCAGCCAGCGGATACATTTGCCAAAACGGAAAGCTTTATTCTTTTTTTCATCAAACACATCATTAATATCTTTATCCAGCGGACGTATCCAGTTTTTATCCCCTTTGTACAACTGCACCGTTACCTGCAAAAAGAGTTTAGCCAGTTGAGGGGTCGTTACTTCCACAATATGCAGCTTGTTCATCTGGCAAAAATATGGTTTCTGCACTTAAAAAGTAAGTACCTGCACGATAAGCAATAAAACGGGCAAAAAATATACTTTCAGGGCTGCATTTCCGTTAATCAGTGCATCTTTCCATCATTTATCGCTATTTTTAACAGGTAAAATGTATACTCACCATTATCCAGGAACATTATTAGTATGAAAATCCAATTTTTACATCGCATTATTTACGTATGTTTTTTTGCGCTTTTAACTATTGCAACTACAGCACAAACAAAAAAAGTGACCCTGCTGCAACAGTATAAAAATCTGCCTGCTGCTTTAACTGCTTACCTCAAAAATGGGGAAACGGCCACCTTTCAGAAAAATCTTGCCGCAGCAGTTATTCAATCTAAACCAGCTAAACTCAACTTTACCTTTCAGTTTGAAAATAAAACCTGGGAAACAAACCTGGAGCAAGCGGATATTTTCTCCAAAGGATTTTTTGTTACAACAGGCAGCAATCCCGGGGAAAAGTATAGGTACGATAATACTGCCCTGCATTACCATGGCACTATCAAAGGCAAACCTCACAGTTTTGCAGCCATCAGTATTTTAAATAATCAACTGGTGGCAGTTTTGTCGGATGAGAAAGGCAATATCAATATCGGGGCAATAAAATCTTCTGCAACGGGTGAGCATATTATTTATCGTGAGGCAGACCTGCTGATAAAAAATGAATTTGCCTGCGGTACAGCCGATATGCCAACGGATAATAATCCTGTACCTGTTTACTCACCATCTGCAGTAACGGCAGCAACCATTAATGCCGAACCTATTGATATGTATTTTGAAGCAGATTATACCACTTTTACCAACAACGGCTCCAACGTAAGCAATGTGGTGAATTATGTTACATCGCTCTTTAATGTGGTACGCACCATTTACGAAAACGATAGTGTGAACACAAAAATCAGCGCCATTAAAGTATGGAACACTCCTGATCCTTATCAATCTATCGCAACTACATCGCCCTTACTCAGTGCATTTTCAACCAATATGGCCATTGGCTTCCCGGGCGATCTTGCCCATTTTTTATCGCAGCGTGGCCTCGGCGGCGGCATTGCTTATGTAGATATTTTATGCAGCAGCAACAGTGTTAAAACAGCCGTTAGCGGTAACCTGTCTAATTCTTTCAGTCCCTTTCCGGTATATTCCTGGTCGGCCATGGTAGTCACCCACGAAAGCGGTCACAATATCGGTTCTCCGCATACGCAATCCTGCTCATGGGCAGGTGGCGCTATAGACAATTGTTATGCCACTGAGGGAGGTTGCGCACAGGGGGCTGCGCCCATCAACGGCGGCACCATTATGAGTTACTGCCACCTGACTGGTTACGGCATTAACCTGGCCAACGGCTTTGGCCCGCTGCCCGGTGCAAGAATAAGAAGCAGGGTGAGAACAAGCACCTGCATCAACCCCGGCGTATATTTTGAAACCACTTTTTTAAACATAACAGAGGAAAATGCTGATGTGGAAAGTGGCTGTGCTGATTATAAATTACTCACCACCAAACTAAAAATACCCTACGCACCATCGCAGCCTGTAAACGTTACATTATTGCCAACAGGCAATACAGGTTTAGTTATTGGCACCAATAATGATGTGGAGGTTTCGCCACTCAGCTTTGTGCTGGATACCAATAATTTATCGCAAACCATCAGCCTTAAAGTGTATAATGATGCACTGATTGAGAATGTGGAAACGCTCACCCTTAATTTTAACATTAATGCCAATGGCGGCAATGCCATCAAACGAAATAATTCCACAACCCACAGCCTCAATATCACCAGTCTCGACCACCGGCCCGACTCCTCAGTAAATGAACCGCTTTATACTGAAACATTTGATGCAGTTACAAGTGGTTTTGGTAACTGGACACAAGCAGTTGTATATGGCGATGCTTCGCCCAACAGGTGGGTTATCCGCAATAGCGGCGATTCGGTTTTCACTTCAAAAGCTGCTTATATTTCCAATAACGGAACGGCTTATGCCTATTCAGGCGCTACCGTAGCCGACAGCTCCACTGTACGTTTAATTTCTCCCACCATCAATGCTGCCGGCTTCAGCAATATGCGGCTCAGCTACCTGTATAAATGCAATGGCGAAACCTTGTTTGTAAATGGTGGCGGCACAAGCGGTGGATTAACCGGACTGGATTATGGAAAAATATTGTACTCCACCAATAACGGCAGTACCTGGACATTGCTGAAAGACAATATTGCAAGAGCAAATGCCAAATTGAGCGACGATATTTTATTGCCCGCAGATGCCAACAATAGTACAGCTCTTAAAATTGCTTTTGAATGGAACAACAATACTTCAGTAGTGAACAATCCCCCTTTTTTGATTGACAGTATCAACATAAAAGGCACATCTGTAAAGGCTATACAAACAGCCGCCAATGCTGCTAATACTGAAGAAGCCTGGCTGGGGCCTAACCAAACTGTACATTATTACAACCCGGTTACTAAAAATATTATGGCCACTGTTGAAAACATGAGTGCTTTTGATTTTGGCTGTACAAAGGTTGAACTGTTGCGCACCGGTAATGGCGCATTCAATGCGTGGGGCAATACACCCATACAGCAGGTATCGGCAAAAGCATATAAAATTACACCAGCAAACAACAGCACTACAGCGCCTTATAAATTAACGTTGTATTATACCAATGCCGAAATAAGCGGCTGGTTGGCGGCAACAGGCAATACCATGACTGACATCAGGCTGGTGAAAACAGGTGGTGATATTACACAAACACCACCAGCAACACCGGCTCTCTATTCCAGCATTAACAATACGGCTGCTTATGGTGCTTCGGCACACGCAACCATCTCGGCAACCTTTACCGGCTTTTCTACTTTTGCCATTGCAAAACAAATTGGCAACCCATTCTGCCCCGGTGGTAATTTTGGGTATGCAGCAGGAATAAATGGCACGGCTTATCAATGGCAGGTAAATAGCGGCACAGGCTATGTAAATATCAACAACAACTCAATTTACTCCGGTGCTGCAACCGACAGCCTTGTATTAACGGCACCACCTACTTTTGCATACGGCTATAAATACAGGTGTGCCGTTACTACCCCATCGGGGCTTGTGTACAGCCAGGAATATACGTTGCGCTTCGGGCTTACCTGGCTGGGTACGGTAAGCAAAGAATGGGAGAACACTGCCAACTGGAGCTGCGGAGTATTGCCCGACGACTATACTGATGTAACCATTAACGGCGGTGCAGCATTTTATCCAGAAGTAAGTGTAAATACCACCATCAGAAGTTTGACCACACAACCAGCAACAACGGTAACGGTAAAAAGTGGCATACAGTTGATTATAAAAAAGTGATTACTTCACCGCTGGTCAAAAGCACAGGCGGCGACATACAGTTGACCATTAAAAAGTGAGTTCCTTAAAATGATGTTATGAACCCGGCTGCAAATCAATAAGGAGCTGCGGTGGCGTCGCACTCTTGTACTGCAAATCATTATTCGGCAAGCACATAGTATATAAGCTGTAAATAAAAAACCCTGCCGCAAAAGCAGCAGGGCTGTATGTAATAGAGAACGGATTATGCACTGTGATGTGCTATGATTACAATTATCTAAAAATCAAATTCGCCTACCAGCACTTCGCCATTACCACCCTTTTGCATTTGCAGTGCGATGGTTTTACTTTGCTGGTTAGGTTTGCCATAGTTGGTAAATATCTCCGCCATTACCGTGGTGGGGCCTGCAATTTTCTGCTGGCTGTCACCATAATAATTCAGCATCACTTTGTATTTGCCCTTTAATGCTTTTTTAAGCATAAACTGCTCGGGGCCATAACCTCTTGTAAAGTCAGCCGAAATGCGGCCACCAATGGCCGTTAATGTATGTGAGTAAAAACACTGCTCCTCATTGGGGTCAAACACCCAAAGGTCAATATCCGTATCGTTCATGTTCCAGTTCAGTACCACCCTTACATCACCCGGAAGGTTGCGGAGGATGCGCTTGTCAATTTTAGCGCTATTCAATTTGCCGCCATGCCTGGCAATAAGGTTGTTGATTTCTGTAACAATAATTTCCTCAATACCCGGGTACAGGCTGCTGATCTCTTCATCAAAATTTTTGGTGAGGGAGTAATACAACGTGTCGAGCGCCTGCTGGTACCTGCCCGCATCCGCCAGTGCCAGGCCATAATCCCGGTAGCTCTGCGGCTCTTGCGGCCGCCACTGCAGCACTTTGCGAAAAACATTCACCGCCTCATTGTACTGGTGCAGCGCCTTCAACTGGTAACCCAGCATTTTGTACAGTTCGTGGTCATCAAAATTAAGATCGGCAATATTGCTCAGTATTTTTAAACCGGTAGCCGTATCGCCATTGGTAAAAAATCTTTTTGCTACATCAAAATAATACACCGGGTCACCAAGCCAATCAGCACGCAGGGCAATATATTTTTTGTAGAGGTTTTCTTTGGAGGTGCTGTCTAATTGTTTGATATAAATTTTTTCGACAATGTTTTTAATACCAATATCCCCAATTGAATCGTATATGGGAACAGCTCCTATCCTTGAAGAATCAGGAAGTGAAAGCAACATTTCAGTTGCGCTCTTCTCTTCCTCTTTTAGTTGTATAGAAGCCTGTTTTTCCCTGTCTGTGCCAAAATTACCAGCCGATGCTGACCAGCCATAAGAAGCTGACCCCACTCTTGCATTATTTCTTTCTGCCAGTGCAGATTGAGGCTGTGATAAATTCGTTCTGCGACCGGTGGTGAGATTAAAAACAGCACTATCAAGGCTCACAACATGAGTGGCGGAAACCGTAGTCATGTTGCCAATTGGGGCTGGGCGAACTTCTTCATCTGGCACAATCCTTGGCGGTGTGAAATTTATATTATTTACCCTGGGCGGCGGCGGTGCGTCCCCTGCCCCAACAGCGTTCGCATTCACCATCATAAATACCTGTTCATCATCTTCTGTAGTCTTATTTTTCTTTCCCTTACCCGCAATCTTCCGCACTGCAAAATCCCTGTTCCACCAGCCAATCAGTGTACCATAATACCTTACTGCTTCGTCAATTGACCTTTTGTCCTGCCTCGCCTGCTTTATCATTTTCGCCTTTACTAAACTGGCATAAGCTGTTTTTAATTCGGCAGGTGGTTCAATCTCATACTGCACATAATCTTCCACCGCATCCAGCACAATCA
>JANMDL010000518.1:0-2569 GCA_031376295.1 Chitinophagales bacterium | reverse complement strand
ATGAGGGTGATGATGCCTTTTTCAACTGCACCCAGCAATGCATCCTGCTGTCCCTTATTAAAACGGTGTATTTCATCAATAAAAAGTATGGCACCAGTATTTTGCCTGGCGGTTTCTATTACTTCCCTAACCTCTTTTACGCCGCTGCTGATGGCACTGAGGCTGAAAAAAGGAACCTGTAGTGTATGAGCGATGATATGTGCGATGGTGGTTTTGCCCACGCCGGGCGGCCCCCACAATATCATGGAAGGTATTTTACCGGCTTCAATAGCAGTACGCAATATGCTGCCCTTGCCGGTAAGGTGTTCCTGGCCCACCAGGTCGTTTAATGCTTCGGGCCGCATTCTTTCTGCAAGGGGAGTACTGCTGTTCATGTATGCAAGGTAAAAAAAACAGGGGAGAGTTGATAGTTGATAGTGGAGAGTTGAAAGTTTGAGCGGCTGTCAACTGTCATCGTTGATACGCTCAGCTTTTTTGAACCACAGGGTAAATAATATTTTATCCTGCAATTACTATTCAATTACTTTGCAGCAATGAGCGAATTCTGGCTGTATTTTTTTGTGGTTACCGGTGCCATATTTGCCGGTTTTATAGATGCTGTGGTGGGTGGCGGCGGGTTGGTGCAGGTACCCTTGCTGCTGCTGCTTTTCCCGGAATTAAATCATGTGCAGGTGATTGCCAGTAACAGGTTTGCTTCTGTTGCAGGTACGGCTGTGGCTGCTTTTCATTATATCCGCTCTATCGGTGTAAATACAACGGTGGTAGTAACTGCCGGTATTGCTTCGGCCATCAGCTCCTTTGGTGGCACTTTTGTAATGCGGCTGATAAGGCCCGATGTGTTTAAACCCATATTGCTGGTAATTATTGCTATACTGGCTGTATATACTTTTGTAAAAAAAGACCTGGGCAAAATACATGAACCCAAATTTTCAGGCAAACAATCGTTGCTGGTTTGCGCTTTGATAGGGTTGGTGATAGGGTTTTACAATGGGTTTATCGGCCCGGGTACCGGCTCCTTGCTTGTTTTTTCAATGGTGTCTATCATAGGCATGAATTTTCTGCATGCATCTTCCAGTTCAAAAGTGATTAATGTAATTGCAGATGCTGCATCGCTGGTGGGTTTTTTAATAAGCGGCTCAGTGGTATTTAAACTGGCACTGCCCATGATGGCGGGTAATATGCTGGGCAGCTATATCGGTAGTAAAACCGCCATCGCCAGGGGGAATAATTTTGTGCGGTACATCTTTTTGTTCGTAATCACCATACTTATTGTGCGGTTAAGCTGGGATATTTTCTGACAGCAAACTTATTTTAATAAGGCCAGCTTACGTGCAACGGCTTTTCCATCCACGGATACTTTATTATTGAAAACGAAAAGGGTGAATGGTTTATCAGTACATCATAAGCCCGTTTTTCAACAATCAGTTCATATTTTTCTTCCTCTTCTGAAATTTTCCCATCTCTTATTAACCAGTTTCCCCTGAAACCATCCACGGAAGTATCGCCGATGGCAGGCCAATAACCAATTGCAGCTTTTAGTAATCCCTCCATTAACTGCTTATTTGCTTCAGTAATATCAAAGTAACCAGGCAATGGTTCATTCATAACCATCCCACAGAGTATTTTACTGAGATTAAAATCCGCTTCATTTTTATTAACCAGGCCGCAAGCAAGGTATTGCAGGTAATAAAACGCCGCTGCCCGGTTGGTTTCGAGCAGGAATTTATGGTCTTGTGTGAGCTGCAGCCGGTCAAACAGCATGGGCAGATAACTGTTGAGCAAAACAAGGCCTGCATTATTTGTTACTATTGCTTGCTGCATAAAATTGCTTTGCGGTACTGTATTGAACTGGGGATAAAAACATGTACTTATGTTATGAAGATACTGCCATCTGCTGCTGAAAAGTAATCACAATAAACTCCGCTGGATGAACAACGGCTACCTTAACCGTCACATTCATAAAACCATTCAGGATGTCATCTGCCGTCATGGTTGCACCAAGGCCGCAATCAACCGAAAACGCATCGGCAGCACTTGCACCCTGTAAGCCTCCCTGCTTCCACACACCGGTTAAAAAACTGCTGATCATTGCCTTTACTGCTTCCCATGTATTTTTATCATTGGGTTGAAATACGTAAGCATAGGCGGCCAGTTTGCAGGATTGTTCCAGGAAGGTTTCCGTTCTTCTAACCTGCAGGTAGCGCCAGTCCTGGCTGTTGCCATCGAGTGTGCGGGCACCCCACACCAGTATGCCGATGCCGTTAAAATACCGGATAGCGTTAATGGATTTGCCGGTAACTGCATCCACATTCAGTTCTGCCTGCTGTGCCTCAGATAAACGTATGGGCAATGAAACTGCGCCAACAATTGACGTGTTTGCCGGAGCCTGCCACACACCCTGACTGCTGTCTATTGTAGTAATTACGCCTGCCATACCACCACTGGGCGGCAATAAATTAACATCCGCTAAAATATGTTTGATAATGTTGGCATAAGTTTTACTGGCAATGAGCAGTGCATTGTTGTTTTGTGTTACAGTGAGGCCTGAGTTTGGGTTCAGGATATTTGC
>JANMDL010000484.1:0-9878 GCA_031376295.1 Chitinophagales bacterium | reverse complement strand
TGCCGCTATCGCCAGAACTTTTACTTCCAGCTTCGCATCTACATAAGGACCTTTTTTTACTGAACGAGCCATTTTTTTTGATTTGCTGATGTGATGATTAGCTGATTAGCTGATTATCCACCAGTATTTATAAAACTTGTTTATTTTCCCTGCCCTTAAGCAGGGATATTTTAACTAAATCAGCACATTAGCATATCAGCTAATCAGCCAATTAATTTTACTTACTTAATTTCTTACCGTTCCTGCGCTGTATAATCATCTTATCAGAGCCCTTACCCCTTGTACGTGTAATTTCGCCTTTTGCGTATTTACCTGTACGGCTGCGTGGGTGACCACCAGAAGCACGTCCTTCACCACCACCCATCGGGTGATCTACTGGGTTCATCGCTACACCACGGGTGCGTGGGCGAATACCTTTCCACCTGTTACGGCCTGCTTTACCCATGCTCTCCAGATTATGATCGCTATTACTAACCACACCTACAGTTGCATAACAGTTAACCAGTATCTTCCTCAATTCGCCACTTGGCATTTTAAGGATGGCATATTTTTCCTCTTTATTGCTCAATTGAGCTGAAGTACCTGCACTGCGTACCAGGATACCACCCTGCCCCGGCTGCATTTCAATGTTGTGAACATTGGTACCCAAAGGCATATTTTTGAACATCAGTGCATTACCCAGTTCAGGGGCCACTGCATCACCACTAACCAGTTTCTGACCTACCTGTAAACCCTGTGGAGCCAGTATGTAACGCTTTTCACCATCAGCATAAGCTATCAGGGCGATAAAAGCAGTACGGTTGGGATCGTACTCAATTGTCTTTACTGTTCCTTCAATATTTTTCTTGTTCCGCTTAAAATCTATCTTACGGTACATCTGTTTGTTACCGCCACCAATGTAACGCATAGCCCTTCTACCCTGAAAGTTACGGCCACCTGTTTTCTTGGCAGGCTCCAGCAAACTCTTTTCTGGTGTGGAAGTAGTAATTTCAGCATACGCATTTCCTATCCTCCATCTTGTACCGGCTGTTGTCGGTTTGTATTTTCTTAATGCCATTTTAAAACGCTTTTGTTTGTTGTATCAACTTTTGCGGCAGTTGCTGCCATTCTTTTACTTTTATTATATGGTACCGTACAGGTCAATCACTTCCCCTTCGGCCAGTGTTACCACAGCTTTCTTTTTAGCAGGCTTGCGGCCTGTTATATAACCTGCTTTGGTAAATTTTGATTTTGCTTTGCCTGGTATAACGCAGGTATTCACTGCTGCCACTTCCACGCCATAAAATTCCTTTACAGCTCTTTTTATTTCCAGCTTATTCGCCTTTCTATCCACCACAAAAGCATAGCGGTTTTGTTTCTCAGCCTGCTTATTGGCTTTTTCTGATAAAATCGGCTTTACTAAAACGTCAGACAGTTTCATGTCAATTAATTTAACTTTTTATAATTCTTCGATGTACTCACTTTTCTCTTTCACTATCCGGCCGGCCATCACCCGCCCGCTTTTATTTATGATTCAACCGCTTCCTCTTCTTCTGCACTAAAAATTTTGGCTGCGCTTTCTGTTAATACCAGCACACTTGCATTTACAATGTCATACGTGTTCATATCGCTCATCAAAGTACCATTTACTGACTTTACATTCCTCAAACTGAGGTATACATTATCATTATACTCAGGCAATACAAACAAAGTTTTTTTACCTGAAATATTGAGGCTCTTCATGATGCTTGTAAATTGCTGCGTTTTTGGCGCATCCATTGTTACATCTTCCAGCACCATAATAGCATTTTCCTTAGCCTTGTAAGCCAATGCGCTTATTTTAGCCAGATCCTTCACCTTACGGTTGAGCTTAATATTGTAACCATGCGGTTTTGGGCCGAAGATGGTACCACCACCCTTGTACAAAGGGTTACGGATATTACCTTTACGGCTTCCGCCTGTACCTTTCTGCTTGTGCAGTTTTTTGGATGAACCATGTACTTCAGCACGGGTTTTAACCTTGTGCGTACCCTGGCGCTGTGCACCCAGGTGCTGTTTTACTGCGAGGTAAATTACGTGGTCGTTTGGTTCCACTCCGAATATTTCTTCCGGCAGTTCAATTGTTCTTCCGGTCTTTTGACCCTGTATGTTTAAAACGTCTACTTGCATGTTACTTCTGTATTAAAACGGTTGAACCATTGTGACCCGGAACTGAACCACTAACCAATATGTAATTTTTTTCCGGAAATATTTTTACTACTTTCAGTCCTTTCATCTTCACCCTGTCGCCACCCATACGGCCTGCCATGCGCATACCTTTAAATACACGGCTGGCATCAGATGAGTTACCGATAGAACCTGGCGCACGCTGGCGGTCATGCTGTCCGTGAGATGCCTCACCAACACCACTAAAGCCATGACGCTTTACCACACCCTGAAAACCTTTACCCTTGGAAGTGCCAACAATTGCCACACTTTCACCTTCGGTAAAAATTTCACAAGTAATGGTATCGCCAACATTCTTGTCCATTTCGCTATCGCGGATTTCTATAACTGATTTTTTTGGTGCGGTTTGGGCTTTTGCGAAGTGATTTACTTCGGCTTTAATGGAGTGTTTTTCTTTTTTATCGCCAAACCCTATCTGGAGTGCATTGTAACCGTCTGTTTCTACGGTTTTCTTTTGTGTAACCACGCATGGGCCAGCTTCTATGATTGTTACAGCAGTTTGCTTACCACTTGCATCAAAGATACTGGTCATGCCAATTTTCTTTCCAATAATACTTCTCATCGTATCTATTTTATGTCCAGCGGTACGTTTATATCGTACTTAGACGTTCATTTTTTCTTTTTAAGAACTTACTTAATGCCTGCCCCGTTTATCAGCGGGAAGGTTCATTAAGCCTTAATTTCAACATCCACACCACTTGGCAAATCGAGTTTGCTTAAAGCATCAACCGTGCGGCTGCTGCTGGTGTAAATGTCCAATAAACGCTTATGTGTGCACAATTGAAACTGCTCACGTGCTTTTTTGTTAACGTGAGGAGAACGCAATACGGTAAAAATCTTTTTGTGCGTAGGTAAGGGTATAGGCCCTGTAACCACTGCGCCGGTACTGCGTACAGTCTTTACAATCTTTTCGGCAGATTTATCTACTAAGTTGTGGTCGAACGATTGTAATTTTATTCTGATTCTTTGTGACATATGTAAAGAACTTTTGAATTCTGTTTTTTGAATTGGAGTGCAAAAGTAAGGGGTAATTTTTAATTGACAAAGAGAAAAGCAAACAATTTTAGCTGAAAAAGCTCTTTTTTTATGCTTTTGGGCAGTTTTGAGGCCGAAAATGTGGATTTGTTGAAAAGTTATTCCTTTCCAGCATGCACGAAAATCAGAAAGATGCCGGTTTTTATTGACTATTCACCAAATCATGATTGCAACTGGTAAGTTATTTATTGCTGGCAGGAGGCATGGGTTGCTGCACTGTTTGTTCCATCGGGGCCTTTGTACTATCTGGCCCTGTTGCGGGTAAGGCAATTCCCTCGCATCCACTGGTATACAGCCGTTCAATAATATCATACCGCCTTTCCTTCCGCTTAAGGGTTACCGAGTATTCCATTTTATCAATCTGCAATTTTTCCAATTCTTTGTATACGTCCGGCACTTCGGCTGGCTGTAATATAATAGTTTGGCTGCTGCTGAAAGTTACATACTGCCTTGCCCAGATGGCTTTTCCACCCTCCTCCCCCATCAGGTACACCAATCCGCTTTCACCAATGGGCAGTGGCAGACTGAAATCCTGTGTTTTGAACCAGAAGAATTTGTTATCAGTTGTATGACCTTCCAGCAGTATTTTACGCCCAGGAATAACCAGGTAAGCTTCAATTCGGGTTTTATATTGCCCCTTTACTTCCAGTTTAAAACTGCCGGTTTGCACATTGGCACCGGTATTCAGCAGCATATCGATGTTATACCAACCGGTGGTTTCAATGGTAAACTGGTAATAGGCATTGTTGCGGGGGTATTCCACCGGCTCAGGTACAGGGGCAGGTTGTACAGGTGTTCCGCCTTCGGATGGAGGTGGCACTGTATCTACTTTTTCTATTGTTTTATTAAAGCCTTTGCTGCTTTGGGTTTCAAATATGCTTACATCCCAGGCGGCAAGGGTATCTTTTACTGCCACTTCCCGGCAATTATCATTTTTAAAATACTTAGTACGGGGATATCTTTTGCTTTCGCTGGCGATATAGCCGTAAAGAGAGTCAAAATCCCTGTTGCTGAAACTGTTGCCATAAGCTGTCATTACCTGATTATTCCATTGTTGCTTTACACAACGTGCAATTGGGTCGTTCATGGCTGATGAATTTCTAACAAACTCCTTCAGCCAGTCGTAACAACGGCGTTCGGTAATATAGGCCATAGCCGGGCCATTCATATCTTTATCAATACTGTGACAATTGCCACAATTTGCCTTAAATAATTTTTTACCTGACACAGCCACATCCAGTTCTTTTTTGTTCAGTAATGGTTCAGGGTTTTTCCAGTTCAGTTTATCACCCTTCATTTCCCCCTTGTACAGTAGCATATCATCCCGGTATTTGTAAGTGGGTACTTTTACTTCCACCCTTTTCTGCAATTGCACGGCGTTGCCGCCTGCTGTTGCCTCCATATTAAACATGCCACCACTCTGCAGTATTTCGCCATCGGCTGTAGTGGTAAGCCTTGCTTTGAGCATATCGCTTAAATGCAACGCTTCCTTTATAATAACCGTTACTGTTTTTTCTGTTGTGTTGAATGCTTCTCTTTCAAAAGAAAACAGGATGCTGTCTTTTGTGAGAATGATAGTATCCCTGTCGGTGCGGATGGTAAAAGATTGTTCAGGAAGTCTTCCCGCTATCGAAGAATCACCGGCTTTTTTATCACTTTGGGTACAATGAACCAGCAGCAGTGCGGTGATAATGGCTGTGGTTATACAAATAGTTTTCATGCCTGGAAATATTTTTGGGTACTAAGATAGGTTATTGAAGAAAATCCATAAAAGAAAAAAGCAAGGAAGTTAACAGTAAACAGGCAACAGATTCAAGTGCAGCGTTGATTAGCTGTTCCTGTTTGTAAGATAGCCTGATTGTCAATACACAAAAAACAAGATCTGAGTGTTTAAGAATTTTCAACAAGCAAGTACCCAAATCGCTATTCATTTTTAACATTACAGCAACCATGACAATGTGTGCATGGTTGCTGTATACTTTCATTTGCATCTTTTTTAGCGTACTGCAGTATCCCTATCTTCCGGCAATTTTTGCAAGACTTTCAAGGCTGGGCAGCAGGCAATAGGCTGTTCCCCTTGTTGCAAGAAATTGAGGTAATTCCGGGATGGTTATGCTACCGCCTTTTATGGGTATAATAAAACTTTTTACCACACCGGAATAATCATTACCGGTTGCTTTCCTGTTTCCCAGTAAAGCATCCTGCGGTGGCTGGCCAATACTAAAAATGGGTGTATCACTAAAGTTGTTATTATTCATCCACCCATATAATTTTTCAAACTGCCCTGCAAGGTCGCCGCAAAGGAACAGACCAATCAGACCCCGGTCAACCCCGTCATCAGTATTACTGGTTAATGAAGCGCCATATGGCATCCCCCTGCGTATGATGCGTGGTGGCCCGTTTGTGCCTTCCATTGATGTTATCAGGTTTTGATTGCGTGGGTTGGCAACCCGTGTATGCCCGGAAAACGGACAACTCATACTGCTTGGTATATCATTGGCTAAGTCCGTACTTACTGTATCAGGATTGTCGAGTACTGCATACCCAAAAGCCTCACCCGTACTTGCTGTGTTATCATCATCACCGGGTTTATCAGGGCTTAGCATTAACGGAGAACCATTCCTCCACCTGC
This sequence comes from Chitinophagales bacterium, assembly GCA_031376295.1. GTDB lineage: Bacteria > Bacteroidota > Bacteroidia > Chitinophagales > Chitinophagaceae > Ferruginibacter. Next base: position 4,006 of record JANMDL010000484.1, on the reverse strand, counting down.
CGCATAGTTTAGCGGCAAACCATTCTTCCAGTTCTTTTTCCGTAAGCCCCAGGTAAGCAAGTTCCTCTTTCCATTCTGCCGCCTGGTCTTTTAAAAATTGATTGAAGGTGGCTTCATCCTGGTACAATATCCTGAAGGCATTGTAACAACCATCTTTTGCAAATACGCCTGCTGTAGTAGTATCAAACGGGCCCGGCTGGCTAACAGATCCGTTGGAATATCCTATTAAAAAATTGCTGTAATCTTCCGTGTTTGCAATACCTCCTGCCCTTCCCGGAACGCCGAGCGCCGGCTCCGATATTCCATCGGTATAACCAAAATGTATTTTTGCAGGGTTATCTTCCACGATTGACTGATAGAGCCTGCCATCGCCATTCTTTACCGCCAAAGGAATAATTTCTGACAACCCGTTTTTTGCTGCCGAAGCTGTAATGAAATCTACCAGAACACCCAGCTCATCATTGGTGAGCGCATAAGCATGCACAACACAATGCAGGTTTTGATTAACAGCATCTCCATTTCCATTCCACCAGTTAGACGGCGTACTTAAAGGGTCGGCAATATCCAGTAACGATGCCTGCGCCCCGCTGAGTGACCAGGGGCCCTGTACAAAAGTTGGCGGAAAATTTGCCAGGTCGACCGGCTGTACAATATTGTTTAACTGACTGATGCCATTGTATGTAAGCCCTATATTGAGCATGGAGGCAGGTTTGTTATTTCCCCAGTCAGCAGCCGATTGTACTTTTGGATACAGGTCATTAAAAAACGACTTCGTATTGACAAGTATTTTATCAACGTTTGAAAAACTAAAAAGCAGATGACAGGAAAAAGGATGTGTATATCCTCTTAAAATAAGACCCTGTATATTGCTCCTGTTGGGCATTGCAAAAGGATTGCTCATAATAAATCAGTTATTGCCCGGGCTTAATTTGTCAGGATTAATTTATCTGGATTTTTATACAGGCCTCTATTACAAGCGTTGCGGCATTAACCTGTATATGCTAACCAGTTGGTCATTCTGTTTAAGCCGGGCTGTTTTTAAAAGATATTATTTTTTAGCTGTTTTCACAGGCTTTTTAGCTGCTTTTCCTGCGATGGTGGGAAACGCATTCTTTATTTGCTTTACTGATTGTGAATAGGCCTGGTAATACTGCGTGGCAAAACTGGTAGAAGGTGGCGCAGGAGAAAGATTACCATTCACAATAAAATTTTCAAATACAGTTTTGTTAGTGGTTACGTTTGAAGGTACCGGGTTGTATGCAATAGCTGCAACTGCCCCTAAAAATTCATTAATACCCGCATTTCCAAAAAACTGGGCTAGATAGGGAAGCATCGCCAGGTCAAAATCGGTGAGTAACAGCAGCCCCATATTACCTTTAGCAGGTACTCCCGGCTTTGTGGCGGGGTTGGGTACCAGGGCCAGGGTGGCATAATGAACAATGTTGGTACTGTTGAGCAGGGTGGTTAAGCCACTGCCGGCAAATTTTGCAACCAGTTGTGCAGCAATACCCTGGGATGTTGCATCCTGCTTAATTTGAACGTAAAATGTTAATGGACTTGCCATAAAATAAAGTTTTAGTATTATACCTACTCTTTTAAAAGGTTTTCGGCTTCCCCTTGTATTGTATAAGATTCATTTACAAAAAAGGCAACCACTGCCTGACTTGTTTTACAATCGCCGGGGGCAAAACAATGTAATGTTTGTCACCAGATTTTGTACTGCTGATCTGTTGCAGGCATAAAATAATTTCTTGTAATCAATAAGTCAAAAGTATATAGCCGATACCTTATTTTTACAGGTATAAGTACCTATTTTTCTATTAGGGTATAAATATTTTTGGGGGTACAGTTTGGCTTTAAATACTGCAATGTTCAGGCATTAACTACACCCGGTTAAAACGGTTAACCGGAGATGATAAAGTTTTTACCTGGTTGGCCGGATAAGGCTGCAGAACCTGATGATTGTACATTTTTTTAAAATACGTAGCCAATTAATCTCGTCATATATGAATTTTATATATCTTTCGCTTTAAAACCTTATTTACCAGTGTTACTTACTCAATTGCAACATCGTAAACACTATTTATAAACCAAAACCAAAAAATCAATGGAATCTAAAAAAACAACTCCTCAGACCTTTCTTGTGCGTAATCCTAAAACAGGTACATTCAACCTCATCAGTTCCGGCCAGGAATTGGAAACTGTGGCGCCGAAAGTGTCTGCAGCAAGGATGTTAAAATCGAGTGGGCCTCAGCAGCATGTAATAATTCTTGGCGGCGGTATTTCGGGGCTTACTGCTGCATACGACCTGCTGAAAAGAAAGTACAGGGTTACCATTATTGAAGCAAGCGGCCGTACAGGTGGCCGTTCACTTACACTGCGTAATGGAAATGTATTAAAAGAAGTAAATGACAAAGGAGAGGTATGGGAGCAAAGATGCAGCTTAAAAACAGCCAATGGTGCACCGTATCAAGCCTATCTTAATGCCGGGCCCGGCCGCATTCCTTCTGCTCATTACCATGTATTAAATTTGTGTAAGGAGCTGAATGTGGATCTGGAAGTGTACATTATGCAAAGCAGGTCGAACCTGGTATTGGGGGGAGCTTATTCACCCATGGTAAACCGCCGTGTGGCCAATGATGCTATAGGATACATAGCAAGTGATTTGTACCAGTACCTGAAAAAGAAAAACAGCCCTGAGAACCAGCAATACCTTGATCTGCTGAAAAACCTGGGTGCATTAACACCGGATACAGACAAAGATGGTAATGAAACAGGCTTTTCCTACAAAGGTTCACAACGGTCGGGCTACGAAGAATTGCAGGGCATCAACGCCGGGAAAGTAAATCCACCAATACAGAAAGAAGTATTGCTGGAATCTGAATTTTGGAAACAGCATTTTTACCAGCCCGAAGACTTTTTATGGCAGGCAACTTCCTTTCAACCTGTTGGTGGGATGGACATGATTGAAAAGAAATTAGTAACTGCCATCAGGCGTATGGGCGGCAGGATAATGCTGGATGCCCCGGTTAAACTGGTTAAGCGTTTGCTGCCAGATGGCTGGGTAGTAACTTTTGAGAAAAATGGAAAAGAAGAAAATATAAAGGGTGATGTTTGCCTTTGTAATATTCCCATACCGTTAATGGATGGCATGCTTACCAAAGAAGACTTTAAAGAAGATTTCTGGAAAAGTTTTACAAAAGTGACTGAATCAAAAGAGTTTCTGGCACCAACCTGTAAAGTGGGCTGGCAGGCAGAAAGGGAGCTTTGGCAGAAACTACCTACCAACCCTTACGATCCTGTTATTCCCATCTTTGGCGGTATATCTTATACCAGCCATCCGATGACGCAAATGTGGTATCCATCTGACCGTATACATGATGAGCTGGGTGTACTTACCGGTGCTTACAACTATTCAAATGATGCTAAACGCTGGGGCAAATTACCACCCGAAAAAAGATTAGAGGAAGCAAAAAAAGGGGCTGCTCAATTGCACGGCAAAGCATTTGCAGATGGCCTGAACAGTGGGATTACCATCGCCTGGCAAAACATTCCCACGCAAAAAGGCGGCTGGGCCGACTGGAGCAAAGTGGGCACCAAAAAAGACAACCCAGCTGATATTATGAATACCATCCGCAATGGCGACCATAATTTTTATGTTATTGGCGACCAGGTGAGCTGGCTCCCCGGCTGGAAAGAGGGCGCAGTGGCTGTAGCCCAGGAAGTGGTGGCAATGGTTACAAAAGTGAAAGGTTTTGCCATGCTGCAGGTTGAACAGGTGCCTGACATGAAGACGTTGATACAGGGACATGGGTATTAATGGCTTTTGCATTGTGGTATTTTTAAATTAAACCGCCGTTGACGATAAAGTTAACGGCGGTATTTTTATTGCATACCTGTAAAGCCTGCACTATGTTTAATTTTACTTACGGAGCTTTACTTAATTGTTACTGCAAAAAATTATACAGTTGCTAATGCACCAGTTTTTCTTTTGCTCATTCTGGCG
>JANMDL010000477.1:0-3290 GCA_031376295.1 Chitinophagales bacterium | reverse complement strand
CGTTGCCGGTAACGTTATCGGTACCGATAATTTAAGATTTTGTTAATAAAATGGAGATTTACTCAGTTTATCTCTAAAAAAGCAGACAAATATTTGAAATATTAATAGTGTCAAAAAAATAGGGTAGTTGATTAATCAACTTAATATTACGTTACGAAACTTGCTGAATAGTAATTAACTGCTTAAATGGAATCAAAAAGTATGGGTACTTTTTCTTACCCGGCAATTTTCTGATAACAATGGTTTTGGATAAATAGTTATGTTTAAAATATAATGTAAGCTGATGAAAGGAAAGATTGCAATTGTAACTGGCGGCGCAAGGGATATTGGCCGGCAGGTGTCTTTAAAGCTGGCTGCAGCGGGTGCCAAAGTGTGTATCAACTTTTTTGGAAATGAGGAACTTGCCAACGAAACACTCAGGCTTGTTAAAGATGCAGGTGGCGAAGCTATTATTGTGTATGGCGATATGACCAAAGCTGCGGATGTAAAAGTGGTAGTGGAGGCTTGTACAAAAGCGTATGGGGACGTAGTTCATTATTTGATAAATGTGGCCGGCGGGTTGATGGGAAGAAAAACATTGGCTGAACTGGACGAGGATTTTTGGGATGCGGTAATGGATGTAAACCTTAAATCGGTGTACCTGGCAACCCGGGCGGTTGTTCCGCAGATGACAGAAGGCGGTGCCATTGTAAACTTCTCTTCGCAAGCCGCAAGGGATGGTGGCGGAGGCGGAGCATCTGCTTATGCTGCTGCTAAAGGTGCTGTGTTAACTTTTACGAGGGGCATGGCCAAAGAATTGGGACCCAAAGGCATACGGGTTAATTGTGTGTCGCCGGGTATGATCAACACTACTTTTCATGATACATTTACCAAGCCGGAAATAAGGACCAATGTTGCTGCTGCTACTCCGCTTAAACGGGAAGGCAGGGCCGAAGAAGTGGGCGATTTGGTGCTGTACCTCGCCAGTGATGCCGCTTCTTTTATCAATGGACAAAGTATTGAAATTAATGGTGGAACTTATTTTGTATAAGGTTCAGAAATAGTGTTTGTGCTTACATAGGAAACAAGGCCCTTTAAACAATTGCTCAATAATGATCAGGTTGATAAAAACGGTTGTTTTGCTCATACTGCCAGTGCTGATGTTCGCCCAGCACCCGGTTACTTTTTTTACAAAGGCAGAAGCCAGTGCTGTAAAGAAAAGTGTTTCCCTGTACCCATTACTGAAGCAATCCTATGCAGCGATCAAAAAAGAGGTAGATGAGTGGATTGGCAAAGAGGTGGATGTACCCTTTCCCAAAGACCCTGCCGGAGGCTATACACACGACAGGCATAAGGCAAACTATACATTGATGTTCAACAGTGGCATATTATACAACCTTACCGGCGATGCCAGGTATGCAGTGCTGGTTAAGAACATGCTTTTAAAATATGCTACGCTGAACCCCACTTTAAAAAATCATCCGGAAGCTACAAGCAGTTCCCCCGGCCGTATATTCTGGCAGGCACTCAACGATGCCAACTGGATGGTATATGCAGGCATGGCTTACGACCTGGTGTATAATAACCTGACAGTAGCTGAAAGAAAAACCATAGAAACCGGGGCTTTTAAACCCGAGGTTGATTTTTTTACACAAGACTTAAAGGAGTGGTTTAATTTAATACACAACCATGCCGTTTGGGCCACAGCAGGCGTGGGTATTATTGGCATTGCCTCCAATAACCAGCACTATATTGATATGGCCATGCGGGGTACTGAAAAAAATGGCAGGAGTGGTTTTGTTGCGTTAATGGACAATCTTTTTTCACCCGATGGCTATTATACAGAAGGGCCTTACTATACCCGTTATGCCATTTTGCCTTATGCGGTTTTTGCTAATGCGTTAAACAACAGCAATCCTTCCCTTAAAATATTTGAGCACCGGGATAAAATTCTTCAAAAGGCCTTGCTTACCTGCCTGCAGCAAACAAATATTAATGGCTCATTCTTTCCCCTGAATGATGCGTTGAAAGATAAAGATTATACATCCAATGAATTGGTAACCTGCATTAATATTTTCTGGCCGGTTTATGGCGCTGATGATAATTTATTGCCGGTTGCCAAAAAGCAAAACAGGGTTATGTTAAATAATGGGGGTGTTGCTATTGCTGCTGCATTGGCAGGCAAAAAAAATATTCCTGAATACCCGGAGTACAAGTCTTTTGAAAGCAGGGATGGTGTAGATGGTTCACAGGGTGGAGTGTCAATTTTCCGGCAGGGAAAAGGCGCCTGGTTAACCAGCCTGCTATTCAAATATACTTCACATGGGCTGTCGCACGGGCATTATGATAAACTTGGCATCATGCTTTATGATAAGGGCAATGAAATACTTACCAACTACGGTTCGGTAAGGTTTATTGGCGTGGAGCAAAAATATGGGGGGCGTTATCTTCCGGAAAATAAAAAATATGCCATGCAAACCATTGCACACAATACTGTGGTGATGGACGAAACCAGTCATTTTAACGGGATAGAAGACACTGCACAACAGCATCATTCAGAAAAATTATTCAGCAGTTTTACCAATCCAAATGTACAGGTAGTGGCGGCAAAGGAAGACAATGCCTATAAAAATACGCACCTGCAGCGTACGCTTTACATGCTTCAATTACCCGGGGGCAACAGGATGGTAGCCGATATTTTTAATGTGCAATCTGATAAGGAGCATAAGTATGATTTACCCTTTCAATACAATGGCAGTTTGATAAGCACTTCCGTTAAGTATCAAGCGTATGATAAAAAACTGGAGCCCCTTGGAAAGAAAAACGGGTACCAGTTTTTATGGAAAGAGGCATCTGGCCTGGCTGCAGATACAACGGTTCAGTTGACTTTTTTAAATAATAATACATACTATACCATTTCAACATTAGTGCAGGATACTGCTGAAGTAATTTTTACAAGAACAGGGGCTAATGACCCCAATTTTAATTTGCGGCATGAACCTGCATTTATTGTAAGGAAAACGGGCAGGGATCAGTCATTTATAAACGTAATAGAAATACACGGAAAATTTGATCCGGTGTATGAATTTTCATCCAATGCTTATCCTTCAGTTAAACAAATAAAATTATTACAGCAGGATAAGGAGTATTCTGTAGCAGAGATAATGATTGGAGCGAAAAGATTGCTGATAGCACAGTGTAATAATAATGTGGATGCACAAAAAAGGCATAGCGCACAGGGGATTAGCTGGATGGGGCCTTTCATAGTGATGTTTGACGGGAAAAGATTATAAAACAGGAAAAATAAAATC
>JANMDL010000363.1:0-6146 GCA_031376295.1 Chitinophagales bacterium | reverse complement strand
CGGAAGCAGAATTTTGGACAGGTAAGAAACTCCTTTGTACGGATTTTTGATACCGTTTCCAATACTGAGATACTGAAGTATGAGCTGGAAGAAGATTTTTCAGTTGAAACAGCAGTTGAATTCGGCCGTATTTATAAACGCAACAACGAATGGAAGTTTGAAGCGGTGGGTACGGGCATGAAGGGCGGACTGGAAGATTTTTTAACAAAGTATAATTAATTTTTAATCTAAAAGAATAAGTAACTATGGCTATTAATTTATCAAAAGGTCAGAAAATTGACCTGAGAAAAGAATCGGGTGAAAAACTCACCAATTTTTGTGTAGGTGTAAACTGGGGTGCTATTGAAACAGTAAAAAAGACGCTTTTCGGCAGTAAAAAGGTAGTGGAGGATGTGGATCTTGACCTTAGCTGTATTATGACTGATGGCCAGGGTAATCTGGTGGATTATATCTATTCGCCTGACTATAATGGCTTTTTGCAGAAGAATAACATGGCCCTGGGTAAATTGGTTTCTGCCGATGGCGCATTGAGGCACAGCGGCGATGACAGGAAAGGCGATTTTGGCGGAGATGACGGACTCGATAATGAAGTGATTACGATTGACCTGACAAGGGTGAGTAATACAATTGAAAAGATTTTCTTTTTTATTAATATTTACCTGAGCCAGGGCCAAACACATGATTTTTCAAAAATTCCTTATGCAAAAATAAGGATGTATGAAGGTTCTTCCACCAAGGTAAACAAAGTACATTCAACGTATGATATTGCTACCGATGCTTCCTATGCCAATAAAAGGGCACTTATAATGGGCAAACTGTATAAAAGAAACGACGAGTGGAAGTTTGATGCCATCGGCGACGCAACAGAAGACAATATATTTTTACAAACAATACAAACAGTATTAAACAAATACGCAAAATGAGAAGACTACCAGTGTACCTGCTTTTAGATACATCCGGCTCCATGAGCGGGGAACCAATAGAAGCGGTAAAGAACGGTGTACAGGTGATGATCAGTTCCCTGCGGCAAAACCCGCAGGCAATTGAAACCGCCTTTTTGAGTGTGATTACTTTTGACAGTGTGGCGCAGCAGGTTATTCCACTTACGGATCTTGCTTCTTTTCAAATGGTAGACATAAGGGCTACAGGTGTAACTGCCCTGGGAGATGCATTGAAATTAGTGGCTGCTAAAATTGATACGGAAGTAGCCAAAACAACCCCTGAGCAGAAGGGTGACTGGAAGCCTCTCGTTTTTATAATGACGGATGGCATACCTACCGACGACTGGCAGGCGGGCCTGAATGAATTTAAAAAACGTAAAACGGCATTTACAGTTGCCTGTGCTGCGGGCAGCGGGGCCGATACTGCCATACTGAAACAGATTACTGAAAATGTGGTGAGCCTTGATACTGCAGACAGTGCAAGCATCGGCAAATTTTTTCAGTGGGTAACTGCTTCTATCGGTGTTACCTCCACCAAAGTGGAAGACAGCGGGCAGGAAGTGCATGGACTGAAGGAATTGCCGCCACCCCCTTCTGAACTGAATATTGTTGTATAAAAACGCAGCACTTATTATCATCAGCTACGCTGCGTATAGCCAATACCGGGAAACAGAAAAATAAGCATTCCGTAACCGTTGCCTGCACAAATATGCAATAGGGGCGGTACATGGTGTACAGCGGCCTGGTGTTGCGCCGGTTGTTTAATTTTTTAACCAGATATTTAACTGTATATATGAGAAGATTGCCCGTATATTTTTTATTAGATACATCAGGTTCAATGTATGGTGAGCCGATACAGGCACTGAACAATGCGCTCAGCAGCATGATTAATACACTGAGGGCTGATGCACAGGCGCTGGACTCTTTGTGGATAAGTATCATCACCTTTGACAGGGATGTAAACGAAATAGTACCATTAACAGAACTGGCCCTGTTTCAGCTGCCCGAAATAACCTGCCCGCAAAGCGGCCCCACGCATACGGGCAGGGCGCTGGAAATGCTGCACCAGAAAGTACAGGCTGAAATACGCAAAGGTACTGCTGACCAGAAAGGCGACTGGAAACCATTGTTCTTTTTATTTACAGATGGCAAGCCAAACGACCTGCAATTGTACCGGGAAATGCTGCCCAAAATAAAAGCACTGAATTTTGGCGCCATTGTTTGCTGTGCTGCCGGAAGCCTTGCTGATGATTCGCTGCTGAAAGAACTGACGCAGGATGTGGTACACCTTGACACAGCAGATACGGCCACCCTCAAGCAATTTTTTAAATGGGTGTCTGAAACAATAGAACAGGGTAACAAAAGCCAGGGCACAGGGGAAAGCGTGGCACTGCCACCACCACCCGGCGAAATAACACTGGTAATTTAATTACAAACAAAAAGGTACCGCTGCAGTAAAAAGAAAACGGATGATACTGATAAAGTTATTTTTGAATATTTTAATAATCGGCCTGTTTCTGTACGCCAAACTGCTGCCCTACAAAGACAAGCTGAACGGCAGTTACAAAGGAGCTTTTAATTTTTTCAGCGGTATTTATACACCGGTATTTAAAGCGCTGAAAAATGTTTTTAAACCCCTGCAGGTTGGGCAGGGCTTATCAGTTGATATGACACAGATAGTTGTATTGATTTTGCTTTTATTAATTAATAATCTAATAAGATAAGAGATGAGAAGGTTACCCATTTACTTTTTAATTGATGTTTCCGAATCAATGGTTGGCGATCAGATACAGCAGGTGGAAGAAGGTATGGCTGCTATCATCAAAGCGGTAAAAACTGACCCCCATGCCATCGAAACAGTATGGCTCTCCATCATTGTATTTGCCGGACAGGCCAAAACACTGGTACCCCTGCAGGAAGTAGTGAGTTTTTATCCGCCTAAATTCCCTATTGGCGGCGGTACTTCGCTCAGCAAAGGGCTGGGACACCTGATGTTTGAACTGAGAAAAAACATTGTAAAAACAACGCTTGAACAGAAAGGTGACTGGAAGCCGATTGTATTTTTGTTTACCGATGGCGTACCCACCGATGATACAAAGACAGCTATTGCTGAATGGAAACAAAACTGGCAGCGCACTGCAAATATGGTAGCCATTTCATTTGGTGATGAAGCGGATACTTCGCTGCTGAGTGAGCTTACTGAAAATGTACTGCATTTTAAAAATTCAACCGATGAGGACTACAAGCGTTTTTTTAAATGGGTTACAGATTCCATTAAAACAAGCAGCATAAGTGTTGAAAACAACCACTCCGGGTTTGAACTGGCCAAACTGGATGGTGATACCATTTCTAAAATTGACCTTACAAAAAATGCTCCGGCCGCTCAGTATGTCGACAGTAATTTTGTGGTACTGTCGGCCAAATGCCAGAACTCAAAACGCCCCTACCTGATGAAATACAGAAAAGTGATTAATCCCTCAAACTTTGGAGGGCTGGATCTGCAAACACTTTCCTACAGGCTGGTTGGCGGTTTTCAGGTAGACAATACATATTATGAATTGAGTGATGATAAGGGCGCACAGTTTAAAGTAAACAGCGATGAACTGCTGGGCGCACCTGCCTGCCCCTGCTGCGGCAACCAGTACGGGCTGGCGATATGCCAGTGCCAGAAAATACATTGCATTGGTACTGAAGAAATAAGCACCTGCCCCTGGTGCGGAAGCCAGGGCCGCTATGGCACAGGCGAAGGAGGATTTGACGTAAACAGGGCGCAGGGATAACCTGGTAAAGCTAAAAGGAGCAAATGAACGAAATAAACGATTATATACAACGGCTGCTGAAAGCCAAACAGATTGCGTTCAATGGCAAACAGGCTAAGGTATTTGATGAGTTTGTTACCGAAGAAGACAATATATTTGCCTACAATCAGATTGTTGACAATCAGAAAATACTAATTAAGAGATTTATGAGTAAACTGGCGGTATACGATATCATCAACCAGCACCTGCAGATACAGAATGCAACTGTAAACAAGCTTTACGAATATAAACTTGACCTTGCAAAACTGGGTAATGGCGAAATTGTATTTACTGCAATTGAAAACATTGAACAGTATGGGCTGCAATACAGCAGCGAAACGGCAATTATATCCGGTACGCCTCTGCAAAGCGGCGATTTTAAAATTGCATTACAGTTTAAAATAAATGGCGAAGATGACCATAAGCCACTGAACAGCAAACCCATTTCGCTCATCATTAATGCCGACCCAAAATCGCTGTGGAAAAATATAGCCAGCGATGAAAACAGGGATGATGAATGGAAAGAAAAAAATTACTGGAAGCCCGATAATACAACTGCCTTTGCACCATTAGGAGACAAACACATTGTGGTTGCATCAAAAAGAGGCAGAAGCCATGCCAATGTGGGTTCATACAGGGATGATGACTTTGCCTTTCACCATTTTAACGATAACGGCTGGAGTATTGTATGTGTGGCAGACGGAGCCGGCAGCGCAAAACTGTCGAGGCAGGGATCCAAAATTGCCTGTGATGGCATTGTTGACTATTTCACAGAAAACTTTACCGGCGAAACATTAACCCAGTTTGATGAGCTCATCAGGAATTACAGCGACAATACGGGTGATGAAAATCAGAAAGAGTTAAACCTTTTTTTATACAACAATGCTGGTAAAGCTGCTTTTTCGGTACATAAAAAACTGGAGGCCTTTGCCAATAAGCTGGAAGTACCGCTGAAGGATTTTCACAGCACACTGATATTTGCACTTTTTAAAAAATACGATTTTGGCTATGCCATATTTTCTTTTGGTGTGGGCGATTGCCCCATTGGTGTGCTTAACAGCGAAATGACAGAAATTAAGCTGATGAACTGGCTGGATGTGGGAGAATTTGGCGGTGGTACCCGGTTTATTACCATGCCGGAAATATTCAGCAGTGATAAGTTCCCAAGCAGGTTTGGTTTTAAACTGATACCTGATTTTGCTTACCTGATACTAATGACAGATGGGATATACGATCCTAAATTTGTAGTAGAAGCAAATCTTGAAAAATTAGAAAGCTGGCAAACATTTATGGCCGACCTCGGAGGTGCCAATGATGAAAATATAAAAGTTGATTTTGCAGCGGAAAACGGAGAAATAGAAACCCAATTGTCAAACTGGATGGATTTCTGGAGCCCGGGAAACCATGATGACAGAACCTTAGCAATCGTTTTTTAAATTTTAAACCATGCCAGTAATAACTGTAAAATCAATCATCACCGGCACTGCATACCAGTATGTGGATAATGGCGACCCTAAAAGCGGTACCGCCAAAAATGTTTATTTCAGCCCCGACAGAAAGTATGTGGTGGCCATCTTTAAGGAAAAACAGGACTTTAACCAGAAAGAAAGACTGAAAAATATTGTTACAAAATATTTAACCCAGATACAAACCAAAGAAGGTGGCCAGTATTACCTGGATGAAATTTACAGGTGGCCAACTGATATTATAGAAAGTAACGACAAAACAGGGCTTATTGTGCCGATTTATAACCCTAAATTTTTTTTTAACAAAGGTTACTCAGGCAATGACCTGATAAAGGGTGAGGAAAAAAATGGCAAGTGGTTTGCAGGAGCTAAATTCAGGAACAGGCAATTTCCGCTCAGCCTCGACCATAGCGAACTCGGCAAATGGCTCAATTACTTTCAGGTATGTGTAAACCTGGCAAGGGGGGTTAAAAAAATGCACCAGATGGGCTTATCCCATTCCGATTTATCGTACAACAATGTATTGGTAGATCCGGTAAGCGGGTCGGCATGTATGATAGACCTTGATGGACTGGTGGTACCGGGTTTATTTCCAGCAGAAGTAATTGGCACTGCCGATTTTATTGCACCGGAAGTATTGAGCACCAAGCACCTGAGCAGAACCGACCCCGACAGGAGGTTGCCCAACCGGTTGACCGACCTGCATGCGCTTGCCTGCCTTGTGTACATGTACCTGCTGCACAGGCATCCCCTCAAAGGCGGTAAGGTACACGACATGGATACGGAAAAAGACGACCTGCTGAGCATGGGTGAAAAAGCACTGTTTGTTGAGCATCCCACCGACAAAACAAACAGACCAAAACTTAACCAGGTATCTAAATGGGATACTTACTGGGCGGATATTACCAAACTGCCCTATACCATTACAGGGCCTTATCTTA
>JANMDL010000347.1:0-11860 GCA_031376295.1 Chitinophagales bacterium | reverse complement strand
GGCCCTGAATCAGCTGGTGTTACGGGACAATTTGGTGGTGGGGGCCATTCCGTCGTCGTTGGGCTCATTGACAGCCCTTACATATTTGGATTTGAGTGACAATGAATTGACAGGGACGATTCCCACGTCATTGCAGGCTTTGACGGTCCTACGAACAATATTATTGCCCAACAATCGGTTGAATGGGACGATTCCCTATTGGTTGGCAATGCTGACGTCTCTGAAATTGTTGGGGTTTCAAAACAATACATTGACGGGGACCATTCCCTCGTCACTGGACGCTATGACGTCCCTGGAATGGCTGGCCTTGTCCGTCAATGGCTTGTCAGGAGCGATTCCCTCGGCATTGGGGGCTTTGACGAACCTGACTTTGTTGCATTTATCTGAGCATCAGTTTTCGGGTAGCATTCCTTCATCATTGGGAACTTTGACCTCCCTGATCGATTTAAGACTTTACAACAATCTGTTGAATGGGACCATTCCCTCTTTGCTGGGGGCACTGACGGCACTGACTGATTTGTTGGTTTTCGCAACAATTCCGCCCGTAAGGAATCTGTCACCCATACACTCCTCTACACAGTACGTAGAACCTCAGTAGCCTTAGTACCGGCCCTACCAGATTCACGCAATTGTGAGTAAAACGGTAAGACAGACACATCTTCAATAATACGCAGCCCAGCAGTACAGAACAAACAGTATACCTCTTAAAAACATCCTATTCGCGACAACATGGACAACTTCTTTGAAAATGATCCGTGGACCAACGTGACGGACGAACGGTCGAAACGAAAAAGCGCGCCAAAAAACCCCAGCCCTGGAGCGACAAAGGACGTTCAAAAGGAAAAAAAATCAGCTCTACCCAAGCGTCGCTCGCAGGGCCTTCACTCGGCTTCCTCGGTTATATCCAAGGCGTTGGAAAAGAAAAAAAGCAAGACGGTCGGACCGTCCAAAGCCCAGCCGTCAGTCACGGCCAACTTCAACACGGCCCCAGTCGTACTCAAGGCTATTCCCGGGACTGCCGTAACATCTAAGGTGACGCCACCTATGTCCCTCAAGCCGAAACCAACCGCGCCCATGTTGCCAGTCTCGATTAAGAAGCCGGCCTCCCCCATGTCCAGCAATTACGAAGAAAATATTATGAAAAAACTAAACAAAATAAACAATAAGAATAGCCGGTCGGCGTCGAACAGCCCAAGCACCACTCCGGCAAGCAAACCAACAACATCCACGGCGACACCTGCCGAAGTGACCAAGGCTATCTCGGCTACAAAGGGGGCAATGACGGGAGGACTACCCCAAGCGAAACCAGCGGACAAGACCGGCGCATCTATCGTGAAGATGTCGGAGACCGGGGTAACAGCAACAACGTCGGCCAAAGAAGGGGCAACGATAGTGAACAAGGGCTCACCAAACCCAGTAAACATCAAGCCATCAAGCGGTCACCAAAAGGCCCATCTCTCCACTCCGAACCGGATGGCCGTAAAGAGTATGCCCCCACCAGCAGCAAGGGCCCCAGTTACGGCACAAGCTTCCTCCCGAGCACGGGTCCCCGGTTCACCACGCGGAGGCTCTCGGATGTTAGCGCGAGCTTCTCGAGGTGGAAAGGGACGAGACGGAGGACGCCAACCCATGGGACGCTCATCATTCCCGGAGGGTCCACACAAAAAATATGAAGCTCCACGCTTGACACTCCCGGCACCGAAAGACATGGCACGGGAAGTAAATAAATATGCAGCTGGGTTCGCGGCTTTGGAGTCCTTCGAAAAAACCCAGGCTGATCAGAGCGACCAGCCGTATTACAAGTTATACGACGCCAGTGAAAGGGACCCATACGACAATACAGCGAACGACGCGTATGATAATTACAACTACTACGGCTACTCCAAGTCTGCTTCTGTCGAGTTTATCGAGGCATTAGAACGGGACCAGTCAAGAAATGGGAGCCAGTTGAACCAAGGACCGATACTCCGGAAGGGTCAGGCGGGAGAAGCATCCAGGGAACCGCGGGCCATGCGCCCGGATGTGGGTCACGTAAACCCTTACCGGCGATTCCCACGCATTCCAGTCGACGAAGAGGAAATGGAGGACCATATCTCACCTCCACCGTCTCCACCAAGCAAGTCCATGGCGGCAGGACCAATGGAAACCGCCCGGTCGGCCAAACAGCAACGAACCACGGACCCGTCACCAAAAAAAGCTTCGATTGAGCCGACCGCTATGCCGCAACCGGAGGACAAAGCCCGCCAGTATGGATACCATTTGTACTCGGAAACCGGTGAGATCGAGCAACGGGTTAATCTCATCCGTGAGGACGATCCGGACCATGGAAAAACGCCATCACGGGGGGCCTACGGAGAGAAACTAGATAGTGTAATGAGAACTACGGTAGCGGTCCTCGCGAAACCACGACAACGGTTGCCCGACATTCCATTGGAGGACATCATCGACCAAATACCACACCTGCCGACACCACCGAAAACGATGACGGCCGGAAAAAACGTCATCACCCAGGGCGACAATCATCATGAAATCGACGCACCCTTCCATGTACAGATGTTCGGTTCGACGACCGACACTGACTTCTCGAAAAATCACGGGCGTTATTCACCTCGTTTCCAGGCGACGGAAGATGGCTACGTCCCATACCCGCCCATGTCGCCGCAAAGGCCCACGGCAACAACAAATGCCCCTTTCGACGCAGTGTTCCCCCAATCATCGGAAGAAGGGTCAGAGGACTCCGAAGTCAAGCAACGTAATAAAAAATCGTCCGACTCGACCGACGACGATGATTCCGAAGGCAACCAAACCTCCAAATCAAGCAGCTCAAAGGCGAGCCTTCCACCTTCTATTTCGCATTCGGCAACCCAGGCCGACACATCATCGATGGGGAACGACTTGTCGATGGAGATCGCCGAGGAACAGGACGACGAGGAACAGGACGACGAGTACGACCCGGATGGACCCATAGTCGATATGATTAACGCTGGACCAGTGGACGATGACATTCCCCCTCACAAGGACGACGCATCAGCGGCGACCGAGCCACAGTCAAACTCTTTCCTAACGTCTGCAAACCATTATGACAACGACGGCGATCCCAGCGACAGTAGCAGCAGTGGATCGGATGACTCGGTCGAAATGGCGGAAAGGGAAAGACAATGCCCACAACCGGGACGCCCCTTCTTCCATCGGTACGACGTAGTGGTAAATATCCCAAAGAATAGCAATCCTACGGAGACGGTTGCCACTTTGATCGCGGACGTGTGGAATATCTTGATGGGCATTGACGTCGACGTTATCCTTTACCCGTACCGAGCGTCCTACGAACTCCCGGCACTCGCATCACCAGACGCCTTGTTGATGCTGGGGGGGGGGATCTCCACTACTATGTCGACAAAGGAAAATTCGACCGCTTCTCGGCCCGGGCAGTACCCAATTGCCGGCTCTCCATTGCGCTTGGCTCCGGAAGCCAACCGGATGAATTGTGCGAATCCGCCAGGGACCAGCTGAACTCTTTCAGAATGCAGATGTACCCAAAATTACTGAATTATCCAAGTGTGGTCAGGGCCGGCTTCCTCATGTATTCCCACAAACATCACCATAGCGAGGCATTTAAGAACGATCTCTCGACGTACGTCTCCCGCCCGGTCGCATCCAAATGGCGCCGAGCAGCACAAACGATTGATCTGCACCCGGCCGATTATGTATCCGAAGGAGGGAAACAGAAATTTATCCCAAGTGCCATATGCTTTGAATGCCAAGAACACGACTTGGCACTGGTGCGGACTCAGTTACAGACGATTTACCCAATACGTATCAAGTCCAACCGCTTTGAATACCCCCGCCAAACGAGAGCCTCCTTTTGCAATACTTACAATCGGTACGAGCTCGACCAGGTAGACGATCATTCGAAGGAAGTCGCGAAATCACTCTGGCACGTACAGTTGCTCACGAATCAACGTGAACGATACGCATCTATCGCGCATCTACTTCGACATCCTAGCAAATACGAAGCAACGGTGATGGCACTTCACACGCAACACCTATCCGTCCGTCGGCTTTTATTGGAGATGAAAGTCCCATACGAGGATGACAGGGGTGAATACCCATGGTTGTTTACTTCAGTGGATGATGCTTTACCGTTTGATAGTAATACCCGGGATGTGGGCGTGACCTTCCGACCACAACATGCCAAGTACGCGCAGAACGCGATCGAGCATTTATCGATGCACTTTGAACATAGTTTGGGGTGCAACCGGGCCTATCTCAAGAAATTGTTCAAGTCGGGCCACCTCCAGACGATGCAAGGAAAGAAGTGGCATACGGAATACAAAAAAGCATACGACCCCAAGAACATCCAGGAAGGCATGACCCAATGTGACCTATCGCGTATGATGACGGAGTTCAACCTCGACATGGCAGTGGTACTGCAGGACGCGGCTATGGCAGTCTCAAGGCCACAAGACACAGTCAACGATGAGGACGTCTCGGCACCACGAGCGGCATCAAATGCCTCCCAGCAACTATCCCGGCTGAATTCGATTACGACGATGCGGGAGCTCGACGACGAAATGGAGGACACTTCCGCGGTAGACCAAGCGACTAACAACCCCGGACTGCAGACGCAGACCAACTTCCGAGGCTGGCCAATTCGCCTTGGATCGGTCGCGACTCGGATCTCCCAGCCTACACTACCGACGGCACGAACAACAACAACAAAAACATCAGTATCAGCCGACACAGCCACCACACAGACAACATCCCTCCAGGAGGACTCATCCTTGACGACGACGACGACAACAGAACATATGGTAACGGAAGAACAGGTCAAGCACCTATTGGACGAGCGCGACCGCAAATGGCAAGCCAAGATGGCGGTGGAAATAGCACTACGAGTAGCACACGAAACCAAGCGCAAAGAGCATTTAGCGCGCAAGACACGACGGACTCAAACCCAAAAACGAGACCAGACCGCCCATTCGCACGGGGGCGGTAAGTCACCATGATACCGGTAGGCGGGGACGCCATTCGCCGATCAAGCGTCCCTCAGCCAGAACAGGATCAGGTGCCCTTTGGGGATATGGTACAGGAAAATGCGGGCACGAAATTCCGTATTGTACTTTGGAACCTAGGGGGCTTCCCAGTCAACCGATTGAGTGGGAAATCTAAGGTAATCGAAGAAGCGATTCGATCGTTGGGCGCGGATGCGATATGCTTGACAGAGACGGATGTTAATTGGAATAAGGTAACCATCCATAATCGGTTGCACGAACGATTCTTGGGATGGTGGCAGAGATTATCCATAAATATTGCTCATTACGCAACCTTGCCCTCAAAAAAGTTGTTATCGACATCGGCACATCAATTCGGAGGAGTCGCTCTTTGCAGCATCAATGACGGGGCGGCGCGCGTGGTTGCTTCGGGTCAAGATGTTACAGGGCTCGGACGTTGGGCTTGGACGAAATTCCAAGGCAAAGACGGATGTTCCTTACGAGTGTACGTGGCATACCGCTGTAATCGTTCTTCTGCATACGCGGGATCGGTATATAATCAACAAAAAGCGTACTTTGAGGAACATGACGACGACCGGAACCCGAGGGAAGCATTCTGGGAGGACCTAGCGAAGGAAATCCAATCTTGGATGGAAGCAACACGACCACGGGAGACTGACGAAGACTTCCAACCGACCAATCGCACGAGAGGGGAACACGTCGTGGTGGCGATGGATATGAACGAAGACGTACGCGACCACAACGCCGTACGGCACCTACGTCAGCTTGGCCTCACGGAGGTGATTACTCACCGGCACGGCAACAATGCCCCTCGTACGTGCAACAAAGGTTCCACTCCAATCGATGGAATCTTTGTCTCCGCCGGCTTACTTGATTCCAAGTGCGGCTATCTACCAGTGGCTCATGACCACCGTCGTCTTTGGTTGGACCTGGACATTGCACAAGTGTTCGGAGCGGAAGCAGACATATCACCGCGATACAAACCGTCGCGACTTCAAAACAATGATCGGCGCACTCGGGACAAATACCTTAAAGACCTATCTGCACTCCTCTGCGCAGAGTCCGACTTCGCCACGCGCCTCGACACCCTATTTCATGATATCAAGGAAGGAGTCCCATTAACACATGACCAAAATACAGAATTCGACGCCTTGCTGCAATACCACGACAAAGCGGCAAAAAAGGCAGAGAAAGGATGTCGCAAGCTCCACACAGGAAAACAAGCGTGGACGCCGCAATATACGGCAAACCGCAACACGCGATTGTTTTGGATACGTCTATTAGCACATCGTAAAGGCAAACGGGTGAGCAGTCGATACTTGCAGCGATTGGCCAAAAAAGCCGGCATCATTCAACCAATTCGCACACTGACAGAAGCGCATGCTCTACAAGGAGTCAAATCAGCCAATGCCGTTTGCGCGGCATATGCGCGACGCCACGTCCAAGAACGCGACCGTTTCATGATAGCGTGGGCTGCAGCTGAAGAAGCAGCACGTCGAATCCCAGCGGCAAAGGCCATTGAACAACGCATGGCCGACGAAAAGTCACGACGCGACGGACGGATTATCGGATCAACATTGGGAAAAAGCAAAGGAGGGGGTGTTCAAATAGCTCTGCGTGACACTCCCACGGGCCCACAGGAGTGTACTTCGAAGGAAGAAACCGAAACAGCCTTCCTGCAGGAGAGTTCGGCCAGGTTTCGCCAAGCTAGCAACACACCCGCGTTGACGACACTCTTCCCGTCGCTGGGACCATATGGTCTCACTGCGGCGGCTGACCGTATCTTAAATGGTACTTTCGAGCCTCCGAACAATGTCGACTACTGGACGGCCGAATGGCTCAAGGAGATGCAACGGCCCCCCAATTATGTACCAATGGGAATGCAGCGAACGCTCGACGATCATGCGGGAGGATGGACTAAGGCGAAAGAGCGAACATCATCAAGCCCGTTTGGCTTGCGCTTCGCCCACTATATGGCACATACGCACGACGCTCGACTTTCCGCAATAGACTACCAACTCTCAACAATCCCAATACGCACGGGGTGCTCCCCGCTTCATTGGCAGCAAGGCATGAACGCATGGCTGCTGAAGAAACCGGAAGAATTCAGGATCACGAAGATGCGGACGATTTTGCTATATGATGCGGCGTTCAACCAGAATAATAAATGGATCGGACGAGCATGTATGCGGCACGCCGAAGCACTCCAACGGGATCGGCTGACTTGCACACGGCAGGCAATGGCACCAGAGCAGTTCGGCAGCCGAAAAAGCCACCAAGCGATCGACCAATGTTTGAATAAGCGATTGACATTCGACCTCTCGCGCCAGTTACACCACCCGATGGCACTCTGTGCTAATGACGCCAAGTCATGCTATGATCGCATTGTTCACTCGGTTGCATCCCTGTGTATGCAGCGCATTGGCTGCCCCGAACCGGCCATACATACCATGTTCGAAACACTGCAACATCTGCGACATCACGTTCGGACACGCTATGGCGATTCGAAAGACTCATACGATGCGGCCGATGCGGCGACTCCAATACAAGGGCTCGGTCAAGGCAACGGGGCAGGACCGACAATATGGGCACTGATCAGCACACCAGTGTTGAATCTCCTGCGCACGCACGGGTTCGGAATTAAGATCACGTCGTGCATCAGCGGGGATTACCTACATTTTGTGGGGTACTGTTTCGTCGATGACACCGATTTGGTGGAATTCCCGGGAGAAGTGACGACAGCGTCAACGGTGGCAGCATCGATCCAACAGTCGGTGGACGCATGGGAGGCAGGTATCCGAGCGACAGGTGGAGCAATAGTTCCGGATAAATCACATTGGTACTTAATCGCCTATAAGTGGGAGAGTGGATCATGGCGGTATGCCCGCACGGTCGAGAACCCGTTCGAGCTGTCTGTTCGTGACGAGTTCGGCCACAGACGAACCTTGAAACGCTTGACCCCAAGCGACGCCGAACGAACCCTGGGAGCCCGTATCGCGCCAAATGGGTCCAGCGCATGGGAAAAACGCTATCTACGAGATTGTGCTGTGGTATGGGCTGACCAGATCCGTACAGGCAGATTACCACGCTCCCTCTCATGGAAAGCTTTGTTAACAACGATCATGCGAAAACTTCTCTACCCCACGCCGGTGACGTACTTCACCCGAGCAGAATGCACCTACATAATGGCCCCAGTCCTACGGGTGGCTCTCTCCCATTCTGGAGTGTGTCGCACCATCCCACGTTCAATCGTACACGCCCCACTCAAATATCAGGGCCTAGCAGTACCAGACCTTTACATCGAACAAGGATTTGGCAAATTGGTACGGCTTCTCAAGTTCGGTCGAGCATCTACAGCGATCACGTCAAATTTAATCCGTCATTCCGGGGAGGCGATGAAGATGGAGCTTGGTCTAAACGGATTCCTGTTCCAACAGGATTACACAAAATTTCACGGGATAATCTCACCATCGTGGATCAAAGAAACGTGGCGATTCCTGGTCGAACACGACATTTGTGTATCCGACGATTTACTGGACTTCGGGCATTTGAGGGAACATGATCGCTTGCTAATGGAGGGATTCGCGGACTTGCACCTTGCAGCAACAGACCTGGCAAAAATCAATGTGTGTCGCCTGCACTTACAAGCCTTGACAATCGCGGACATCACAGAAGGTACAGGCGAGCGCATTACGAGGGACGCGTGGAACGGGAAGCGGTCTTTGACTCACACACTGCGGTACAAATGGGGGTTGCAACCAAGCCCTCCGGCTAGCTTTTGGCAGACATGGCAACGGGCACTGGCACACCTGTGTGGTCGTGATCGACGCCTGTTACAACCACTGGGAAACTGGACAGAGTATGGATGCAAACATTGGATTTGGTGGTATGATGAACCATCGGAAACATTATACCGGCGCACGGCAGTAGCTTCTTTCTGTTACCTGGACAAATCGGCTCGCAACACTCGGCAGGCTGAGTGGCGGTTTAATGACAGAACCCAGATCCAGTGCGACAAACCGAGTTCCGCAACCCCATGCACCGTCATCCAGCAAGGTCAATACCTTCTCTTTCAAGGGACAGCACCCATCGGCAGCAACACCTTACCAACGCCTGAGGCACCATCCTTTCCTTCGCTTCAAGCATATGTTTCCTCCCTGTCATCCCACGCATGGGTGTTCGAAAACATCCAAATCCAGGGTGATCTGGAATCAATCGCCCAGTCTATCCGACAAGGCACATGTGCGTGTATTACCGACGGGTCGTTCAAAGACAGCCACGGCACCGCAGCCTGGAAAATTCTTGATTTTGCGACTCCAGAGCACGTTATGGAAGGACAGGTCGTTACCCCCGGACACCCATACCAACAGGATGCCTATCGCAGCGAACTGAGCGGGCTGTACGCGTCGGTCGTTGCAATCAATGCAATATCCAAGTATTTCCAGATTGACGGTGGTACGGTCACCCTGTCATGTGATAATCTGTCGGCGACGCGCATGGCATCGTACGACGCACTGGGAACAAACCCGGCATCTTGCGCTCACTACGATTTGGTAATGGCTATTCAATATATCAAGAACTCACAACTCACTTGGATACACCAACACGTGAAGGGTCATCAAGATGATAACCCGGACCTTGTTCTGACGCCTACGGAAATCGTTAATGTTGAGATGGACGCAAAGGCAAAAACCCACTGGGCTAACACCAACTCACTTCGGAACGAAGATCGTTTGCATGCAATAGAGGGCCAACCATGGTCGGTCTCCCTGGGGGGGCACAAGGTGGTTAATAACCTATCGGAGCAGTGCAAAGACTGGTGCCAACGTCCGCGCATCCAAACCTACTGGATCGAAAAAGGACGGTTTCAGCCGGAAGACTTGAATCGGATTGATTATGCCATGGCAGGGGCCGCCCTGAGGTCAGAGCGTCCCCACACAAGGCGCTGGGTGGCAAAATTTTCGAGTGGGTACTGCGGCGTGAACAAGTGGATGAATCGGTGGAAGCAACGTGAATCGGCAGCATGCCCGCGCTGTGCGGAACTGATCGAAGATGTGCAACACGTGTGGCTTTGTCAGGGTATGGAGAGTCCACAAAAATGGGAAGAGGGCCTTAAGTCTTTGGCCCTAGAAATGCGGCGTTTAAAAACAGATCCAAACCTGGCAACAATGATCATCGATCGACTCCGCACGTGGCAGACATCAGAGGTCCTAACGGATCACTCCACTCTTCCGGCGCGATACACGGAGGTATTACAGCTACAAGACGGGCAAGGATGGATTAACTTTTGGATGGGTCTCCCAAGTACCGGGTGGCAGGAGCTTCAGGATGTACACTACAAACGTATTGCATCGTCCAAACGAGGGTCGAGCTGGCTAATCGCAGTTATCCGAAAACAATGGCTCATCGCGTGGGATATCTGGGACTATCGGAACGGAATAGTCCACAACTCAGACGCAGGAACGGATGCCCAACGTGTCGCCGCCGCCATTCGGGCGGAATACGAAATGGGCACACCGTCAAGGATCTTGCGCAGGTTCTTCCGTTTACCCCTCCGGGATTTATTGCGACGCAACGTCGATTATCAGACCAACTGGCTCCATCGGGTCACCGTGCATCGGGCCAGGACACATCGCAAGGACCCCTCTCTTCGACGACAGCAGGCTTGTATGGCGGCCTTCCTCGGACTACGATAATTTCCCGATCAAAATCGATGAACTATTGCTGCGGGATTCATTTACTCAAAAAAATTGACAAAATCATTCGCGCGCATGATTCATTTGGTCAACACTATGACTTCATTCTCAACCAATTCCCTCTACACCAAGATGGGGAATCTTATACTACACCGTACCACTTACTACACATTTCTCCCCGTTCGTACAGACACCGAGCCGCTATGCCGTCCCTCGGGTAAATGTCTGGCGAATTAAAAGCCTTTGAGGCAGGTAGTTTCGCAAGTCACTACTTAATCCGTGCGTTTTCTTTCTTTCTTTCTTATTAAAACTACCCGGTCTGCCTCTACGCATCCTGGGCTGCGCCGGACGATCGTTTTCGTGTAGCTATCATCGCGTGAGCATAGTCAACCCAGTCCTCACGACGAAAAATCATAGCGTTCCAAAAGATCCGACCCTATCCGACCGTAGCAAATTCGGAATTCAGTCACAGCTCGGCATCGCATACCAATGCTTGGGCTCCTTGTGGCCCAAAAAATGCTGCCGCTTCGGCCAACGTCGGCCGCTGGTCTATCTCGGAATTTTCCACAAGTGCGGACGTGGTGGCAGTCGACAACGACGAAGACGATAACGAAGACGATAACGAAGACGATAACGACGACGACGATTCGTCGCTTCGTACCCAACCCGACCTGGTCCGTCACCGACGACTTGGCCTTGCACGAACGACACGCCAGAATCGACGTCGTCACCTTTCGCCTCCTGTGTCGTCGGGCCTGTTTGCTACCGTTGGTGGAGGACGATGACAGGACGTTGCGTCAGGATGTGGGTAACATGATGCACATGATGAATCAAGTGGTCCGGGCCTTGTCCGTGATCCCACTCGACAAATCGCTCTCCGTGGCGGACCTTTACGACCGGCCACGGGGAGTGACGGCGGCACCAGTCGTAGAATCAGCGGCGACTGCTGTGGCGGACGATAAATCATCATCTACAGCATCGGTTGACGAATCGACCGACAAGACTTGGCTGGAGACGATGCGGGAAAACAAAATGAAACGGGTCGGCGGCCATTACTATTTTGAAATTAAGACGACGACGACTAGCATAAAATGATTGGAGAAAACAAATTCCTGCCTCAAATACTCTTGTTCAGTTGTTGCTGCTGCTTTC